>MGXX01000085.1:38048-53241 GCA_001801515.1 Gammaproteobacteria bacterium RIFCSPHIGHO2_12_FULL_38_11 | reverse complement strand
TAATTAACTTGTTAAAATATGCTTAATTAATGTACTATTGTAGAATTATCCTAAAAGCAAGTGATTTTTTGATATTAACAATAGGTTACGGATTACCGCCAACAACAAGTGGGGTTGATAATGCGTAACGAATTTGAACAAGTGGCAGCAGCTAGCACCGCAGCAACAAGTCATTTACAACCTCCAATGCATCTTGTCATTCAAAAAACACCCGATAAAGAAACAAGAGCAGTTGTTCGGTCGATTCCTTTTGGTGATGCTTGTCTTGAAATTAAAGATTACGGTGCATTAGCGTCTTTAGCGAATTTATTGGCATTTATAAAAAAGACGCGGATGCCATATGAAATATGGATGCAAATCTTTTATTATGTGTTTGCTGACAACGTACTACCGTTTTTTTCGCCGGTAGCAATATTTAATGCATTTCCAGGAGAAGACCAAAGACAATTAGAGAATTTAAGATTGTCGTTGTGTCCTGTTGCGTTACGTGCCAGTAGTCTTGAGAATAATATTTATTATGAAGTGCATAGTTTATTAGATGCAGCATTCAATGCAGATATTGCTGTTGTAAAATATATTCTGAGTAATAGTAGGCACCCTAAAATATTATTATCTGTTACTGGTGAAGTGGTTGTAGAGGGATACCCTGATATAAAACGTCGTGGTACGGCATTGCAATTTGCATTGCGATCTGGCGACATAGAAATGGTTGAATTGATAAAACAGTATTTACCATATCAGGAATTTTCAAAGCAATTTAAATCCGTATTTGGGTCTGATTTAAAAGCTTTTAGAGAAAAACAGAAAAAGGATGCGGATAAATTATTTGAAGGGATTGTGGCGGTATTTAATGAAGTAGGGGTAATTGAGCAATCTGATGGCGAGCGATCTGCTGTTCACTATGCAAGGACGCCAAAAATACAAAACAAACTCAATGCTTTTAAAACGAAATTAATAAAATATGCAAAAGAAAATGAAGTTCATAACGATTTTATTCTTTTAAAAGCGTATGAAATTTATCAAAAAAATAACGGCTTCAGTCTTTCTGTGCACGCATATGATGGCCCTTGGTGGCGTGAAGCAACAAGAGGAATGTATGTGCAAGAAATTACCCGTTCAGCGCAGGCGATAGCAAAAATCACTTCTTTGTTTCGTCTTCAAAATTACGCGCAAGGCATTTATTCTCTTGCTAGAGAAAGGAAAGCATCTGCGCGAAGATTTAAATTAAATGGAGATTTATCTGATGATTTAGAAATAAGGGTTAATCGTCGCTACAAAAATGATATTCGCTTGATTATCGATTTTGCCTCTATGAGTATAGATGGCGATTTTTATTATTACAGTGATGATGCAGAGCGTGAGAATGGAATTGACACTGGTCGCTGGTGTGGTCAGGATGCTGCTCCATCACATTTGCTTGAAGAAATTATATCTCTTGAAGAGGGCAATTTGTTAAAGATTGCAGAATATGCTAACACTCCTGAGTTTTCTGTCGTGATGAATCTTTTGCGTGATGCCATTGCGCAAAATGATTTTGAAAAAATTAAAAATTTGTTAATGCAAAATATCTCAAAAAACAAAAAAACACCAATGCAGCTTGCAGCAGAATTCGGGTGTTGGGAAGATGTGATTTTAATTGCATCAACCATGACAACAGATGCAAATGATGCAGCAAGATATGGCCATGCATTATTAACAACAGCGCGGAAAAATCAATCAACAGAAGCAGCATTGGTATTGCTCAACGTGGGTGCGCCGTGTACCTGGTGTATTCCCAATGGAAAACATGCTGGATATTCCGCCATTCATTTTGCCATTTTAAATAATGATCTTGCTTTGCTAAAAGTCATTTTAGAAAAGCATGGTAAAACCGCTGCAAATGCACAGCATGGAAAATATATTACTCCCTTGTTTCTTGCGGTAAAGGCTGATAATTCAGAAGCTGTTTCGTTATTGATGGCGCATGGCGCAGAAAAATCCGATGAAGCGTTGTTAAAAGCAATGCTTGGCGAGAAATATAATGCGGCAACGACACTAGTCAATGCAGGTGCCTCTGTTTTCAGAGGATATGTTGACGGTAGGTATGCTGGGTATTGCACAATTCATTTTGCCATTCAAAACAGCAATTTCTATTTGTTAAAGGTCATGTTAGAAAAATATGGTGCAACAGTTGCAAATAATTACATTCCGAATCACGGTAAGGATAAAACAAAACGCAATGGTTTTACACCCTTGTCTCTTGCCTTAGAGCAAAAAAAATCTGAAGCTATTGTTTTATTGCTTATGCATGGCGCAACGCCTAACAAAAATGAATGGCATGGTGTGTTTGCCTTTTTGGAATCGAACAAAATTTCTGATGATGAAAAAAGAAATATTGCAGAGCTTCTTGCACGAGAAGCGTTTTATCAAAATGATTCGATGGTGATAGAAAAATTAGCTGCTTATCATCCATCATCAATGCAGCTTGATAATACAGCTGATAATGGCGGTTTTTTTAAAAAAGAATCAGTAACGCTGTGGCGTTCTCAAGAATCAACTAATCAGTTAACTGTTCTTGTGTCGGATATAGCAAAACAATTAGGTGTATTAGAAACAGAAATAATTGGATTATCTGCAAAAATAAAGTCACAATCTCACGCATTTTTTTCTGGCATTACGAATTACGCCAAGAAAAATGAATTGGCAATAAAAAATCAGAAAAAAACAGTTTTGAGGGAAGTAGCGGAATTAATAACTGGGTATCTTGAAACAGGAATATCAATTGATGCGGAAAAAAGAGCGGCATTCAATCAATTACTGAAAGACAATCCGCATTGGGATAGTGGGTTAAAAAGCAAAAGAACCGCACAATTGCTTGCGCGCGCGAATGTACTATTGCCGTGTATGGGCAAGTCGATACATGCTGCACCACAGGGCTCCTCGCATTGTGCGAAAATTTGAACAAAACGACGATATTTTTAACGTTTACAGTGAATTTTAACAGTGCCAATGGAAACGAGAGCGCCAGCGACCGTGAAACTTTGCGCTTCAGTATGCTTTTTCAACACAAATTATAACGTGCAGCTCGTCACATTAAATTTTATTTACTGAATATTCGGGTTTCACGGTCGCTGGCGCTCTCGTTTCCATTGCCTTCGAACAAAAACTTCGCATACTTACTCAAATTGTGCAAATTTTCGCACAATGCGGGAGCCCTGTGCTGTACCAGCAAATTAACACAGAAGCCCCCATGTGAGTGGGTGCGATGGCTTTTGTTTTTATCGATTACCTGTTGTTGGTAACGCCGGCGCTTCTGCCATTATTCACTGATGCAGGCATCGGTAAAACTGATAGGACCTATCAACATAATTAACTTGTTAAAATATGCTTAATTAATGTACTATTGTAGAATTATCCTAAAAGCAAGTGATTTTTTGATATTAACAACAGGTTACGGATTACCGCCAGCAACAAGTGAGGTTGATAATGCGTAATAAAATCAGAAAAACAGCTGCAGATGAAGCATTACAAGTTGTTCGCGATCACAATGCATTTGTTAAAAACATTGCAACTGTTAATCCTGCCAAAGAACTTCCCCTTGCGCACCCAGAGAATAGTTGGGGATTCTTGCTTTTTCAATTAAGAGACCCAGAAAATTTCCGCCCCCCTTGCAAAATGTCGCTAGACGGCGTTGAACGTACTCGTTATTTTAATCCTAAAACGGGCGAATGGAGAGTTAGGCATGTTAACCCAGAAAGAGGTCAGCAAAAACCGGATGCAAAATTCACAAAAAAAACTGCGGTAACATTAGTACCACCGAGTGGCAGAATAAAGTTATATGGCAATGAACACGGCATTGGTATTTTATTTGATAGTAATAAATGTCGGATAAAAGATAAATATGTTTTCGATAAAAATATTTTCAGTGCTACCCGATGGTGGTTGAGTGGTGTAAAAGGGACATTAGAAAGATCTGTTACCTTGAATGATATTCGAATGCAGCAAATAAAAGCTGAACAAGAAAATAAAATATTAGAATGGAATGAAATTTTACCGGGATTATCAGCTGATGCAGTGATTGGCATTATTGTTCCGAAGGATGATGTATTGAGACGTCTTAGCGCGCAATATAGACGGCTTATTTTGCGCAACGTGCTTCAAATTGATGTTCCTATTTTAATCATGACACCCGATACGCCAGTGCATGAATACACAGAAGAAATGCAATTAAAAGATTTATTGGATGCAGAAAAATATTCAATTGAGCGTATTGAATATGATTTTTATCAAGCAATATTTAGAAAACTTGAAGGGCGTTTTTTGGATCAGGTATTGCCGGAATTAAAACAAAATAGCCCTGTGGATATTTTTACAGCGGTGAAAAATCGCGATATCAATGCAATTCAATTAGCACTCATCGCCTTTGCTGATAACGTTAAAAAACGAGAAAATAATAAAACGCCGATTGAATTGGCAGAAGATCTTGGATATTGGGATTGTGTTGCCGCAATTGCAAAAGTGGTTCCAAGAGGCGAGAGGGATCGGGCTGGATATGATAATACGCTGTTACATGCGGCAAAAAATAATGAATCCAAGGCAGCCTGGGCATTGATTGATGCAGGTGCGTTTTGTACTTTGTATTATGGTAGTGGCGAATATACTGGGTATGGAGCAATTCACTTTGCCATTCTGCACGATGATCTTGTTTTGTTAAAAGCCATTTTGGAAACACAAGGTGATGCTGTAAACATGCAGTATATGCATTATGTCAGCCCGTTACAGCTTGCATTAAACATCGATAATGGACAAGCTGTTTCATATTTACTAGCACACGGCGTACCGTTAATAAGAACGTCATTATTAAACGCAGCAGAAAATGAAAAATGGAAAGGTGTTTTTGCGTGTTTGTATTCCGATAACATATCTGATGATGAAAAAAGAAATATTGCCCATCAGTTGGTTTATGGTGCTTCTCCCCAAAATAATATTGAAAATACCGCTGAAGATAAAAAAGGAGTGGCAGGTGAGCAATTATGGGATGCGATTGCTGCAAACAATTCATTGAAAGATATTAAAACATTATTGGCGAAAACCCCCGCGCTGGATATTGAAAAAAATAAAAAAACGCCGATGCAACTTGCAGCAGATTTAGGAAATTGGCACTGTGTCATTTTAATCGCATTAATGTTTAAAACAGATGAATATGATGTAGCAAGATATGGCCATGCGTTATTAATAGCAGCTCAGACAAATCAATTAACGCCAGTTGCATTGGCGTTGCTCAATGCGGGCGTGCATTGTAATTTGTGTATTTCAAGTGGGGAGCACGCAGGTTACTTTGCTATCCATTTCGCTATTTTAAATAAGAATTATGTTTTATTAAAAGCTATTTTAGAAAAGTATGGTAGAACCGCTGCAAATATGCAACATGAAAAATGTATTACCCCTTTGTCACTTGCCTTAGACACAAACAATGCAGAAGCAGTTTCATTGTTGTTAGCACATGGCGCTGGTGAAAATGATACTATAGGATCTGTAAAAAATGCAGCAGAAAAAGCAAATTGGGATAGTGTTTTTGCTTGCCTAGACGCCAATAAATTTTCTGAACATGCGAGTAGAACGATAGCAGGTTATGCGCTATATTACGCCGTAAAATACCGCGATAAGCCAAACATTATAGAAAAATTGCTGACTAAAAATCCTCGGCTCGATGTGATCGTAGACGGAAAAACACCCATTCAGGCGACAGTATTACACAGCACGATACATATTGGGTATGTTAAATTAATCGCCACCACAATTAAAACAGATGAGAATGATTCAGCTCGATATGGTGATGTACTATGCACGGCACTAGCGAACGGGTTACCTGAGGATATGGTGTTAGCATTGGTGAATGCAGGTGCATCATACACCTGGCATGATTGTGGTACTTATCGCTCTGTTACTCATCTCGCTATTTTATATAAGAATGATGTTGTATTAAAAGCCATTTTAGAAAAACACGGTGCGCTTGCCGCAAATATATGTCGTAAAGATAAAATAAAAGGCAATGGCATTACACCTTTATCGTTTGCCCTCAAGGAAAAAAAATATGGCGCTGTTGTTTTATTGCTTATGCATGGCGCAACGCCTAACAAAAATGAATGGCAGGGTGTGTTTGCCTGTTTGGAATCGAGCAAAATTTCTGATAATGAAAAAAGGAATATTGCAGAGCTTCTTGCACGAGAAGCGTTTTATCAAAATGATTTAAGCGTAATAAAAAAACTAGCTAAATATAATCCATCATCAATGCAACCGAATAAGACAACTGACAATGTTCATTTTTTCAAAACAGAACAAGTAATGTTATGGCGTTCTCAACAAGTAACTGCGCAACTAGACTTACTTAAATCGGATGTAGAAAATCACTTACAGGTGCTAGAAAGCGAAATACTTGCGTTATCTAAAAAAGTTGAACAACAATCCCACGCATTTTTTTCTGGCATTACAAATTACGTTAAGAAAAATGAGTTGGTGATAAAAAAACAGAAAAAAACAATTTTGGGGAAAGTAGCGGAATTAATAAAAATTCGTTTTGAAACAAATAAACTACCTGATTTGAGAAAAAATGAAGAATTACAACAGTTGATGAAAGACAATCCGCATTGGAATAGTGGGTTAGTAAGTAAAAGAACTGAAGAATTGCTTGCGCGCGCGAATGCATGGTTGCCGTGTGAGCGCTGTTCGACAAATTTGGCGCCGAGTGTGCATTAAGAACATGTAGGTAATAACATTGAAACAACACGCTAATATTGCTGTACAAACCGATAATCCGGATGACGCTTTCATTCGATATACGCTTCTGGATTTTACATGCCCTATTACACATTCACTTTTTTTTGATCCCGTGAGTGGTTGTAGTCAGGATGGACCTTGCGGTCACACCTTTGAAAAAAGGGAATGCGCTGGAAAATTACAAAAATGCCCTTATTGCCAGATGAATATCACTTTATTTTCTGCTGCTTTGCTGACAAAAAACACCCTGGATCAAATTTTGTTGAGTCATCCGGCATTATGGGAAGAAGTTTATTTTAATCTTGATCATTTTTCAGAAATATTTATGCAGAAAAATAGCTTAAAAACCCCTGTTTTTTTAAGATTTATTACACTGTTGAAAAATGCAAGCAATCATTTAAATGACAAAGCGCTTGATGGTAAACAAAAAGGAAAATCGGCTATTAAAATACTTGTCAGCACAACAGTGGGTCGAGATATATTGCGCAAAAGTTTACAAGTTAACATAATTGATGCAAAAGAGGTGTGTTATTTTGGTGCGGCTGTCATATCAGAAGATTCTTTAAAAATGCAGGTCAATGGAAAAAGTATTCGAACATGGCTTTATCCTGTCGCTGAGCTGATAATGCACGAAGAATCGGCGCGGGCAACAATCACATCCAAGGAAATCTCAGCGTTTCGTAGGAAATTTCTGGCGAATTCGAAAAATCAAAAAAATCCGCTTGGTTTACCGGATAATATCTTACGATTGATATTAGAATATTCTGACGGAAAAGATAAAATTCATCAAGTATCCGCCCAATTTTTACGATTGTTGATTGTTAAAAATTTAAAAAATTCGGATGGAACATTATTATCATATTATTTGATGCGATGTTTCCCAAATTTAAACTATAGAAGTAAAGCGTACGATCTGAATAAAAAAAGATTTATTCATCTGCGAAAGCCTTATTTTCTGAATAAAAATAGCAATCCCTATCATCGCATGGCACTGGCTATTCTCGATGGAAAAAAGAAACAAAGTATATTTGATAGAGATCTGCCTGGTTTTGATGATTCGTTATTACAGAAAGCTTTTTTGCCAACACTTATTTTTTTATCTTTTTCTTATTGTATTCTTTTTATTTTAAATACGAGTGGTTTTTTTGTCACCTATGGCTTTATCGCAACAGGACAAAGCTCGATTGTTTTAAAGTATAGAAACGAAGCCATAACATGCAAGTCGTTGGGTGACCTTGTGGCCAACACTGCAGATTTTCTATGGCCCAATCAAGAAAGAGATTGGTCAGAAAGTCAGTTGCTTCATATGTTTTGTCTGAAATTACAAAAAGCCAATCGTTGCGATAATAAATATTGGCAAACATCTTTCGATCGCCGTATTTTTTCTGAAGGCAATATTGATGAGCAGATTATCTATAGCAAATTATTGGATTTTTTTTATCCTAATATAATGCAGCTGCATACACTCCGTTATTATTGCACAGACATCGATTTTCTCTCTTCTGAACCTCTATTTATGTTGTCTCTGGCTCTCTGCGCAGTATGTACTGTCATATGCGTGTCATCTATTTTCGCCTATTTAGATGATTTTCTTGTTTTTCCAGATGAATGGTTAAAAAAATCTAATGTTAAAGCATTGGAAGCATTTTACGATCTGACGAACCTTTATCAACAACGTGAAAAAAATAACACCGTAGTACAAAAAACAAATTCATTGTTTCATTTCTTTTCCCGTCCATTTTCAAATAAGCAGGAAAGAGATGTGGGTTTGAAACATGACAAACCATTTGCCCCAGCAAATTAACACAGAAGCCCCCATGTGAGTGGGTGCGAAGAATCATGCAGTGGCTTTTTTATTGATTATCCGTCGTTTTTTCGCACATGTTCCTAAATTAACTGTCATCGAGGTTATGCTTCGCAAGGACGCATTTTAAATCGCAGGAATTTTGGGTAAATCCGTTTTAACATCCACCACATGGTTATTTTGAAATGTCACAATAAAGCGTGTGATGATCGTTTTATTGCGAGTGGGTTGTTGTGTGTAAACGTAAACTAATCGATTGTCTGCATAAATATTTTCGAGAACAGGTGTGCCTAATATGCCAACCACTTCTTGTGATGACATGCCTACTTTAACGGATTGTGTTTTTGCCGGCGTTAAAATATTGCCTTGATCAAAAACCTGATGATAAACACAGCCACAGAGGCTCGTGGTAATGAGGATTAAAAATAATCGGAGTAATTTCATAATGGGCTCAGTGATTGGTTTGATTGAGGGGAATGATAGCGTATATCGTTACGCCATACAATTGCGACAAATACCATAAATTGTATGATGATGTTCGGTAATTTGAAAGCCAGATTCTCTGGCGATGTCGGCTTGCCTTTTTTCAATGAGCTCGTCAAAAAATTCTTTCACTGCACCACATCGTTCACAAACCATGTGATCATGATGATGGCCTTGTTCAATTTCGAATACAGAAAAACCCCCTTCAAAATTATGACGGCGAATTAATCCAGCGGTTTCAAATTGTGTTAACACGCGATAAACAGTCGCAAGACTTACGTCGTTATTTTGTTCCTTTAATTGCTGATAAATTGATTCAGCACTGACGTGATGCGGTTTTGCGTTTTCCAAGAGTTCTAAAATTTTCAATCGCGGGGCAGTTATTTTAAGGCCTGCACGTTTGAGTTCTTTATTGTCCATGGGGGGAAACCTCTGCGGGAAGTATTCGTATTGCAAGTATTGCACGCACCCTTTTGGGCGCGTTTCTGTGATAATTATATTGCTTATCGCAAGATTCGCACGCACCCTTCCGGGCGCGTTTCTGTGATAATCATATTGCACCTCGCGAGATTCGCACGCACCCTTTTGGGCGCGTTTCCGTGCTATATAAAAAAAGCAACTTTTCTTGAAGCAGCATCAGGTGTGCAAGTTACACCATAATTATCAAGCAAGCTTACTGTGTCATAAGCAGGTTTTGCATTGTAAGTAGTGCTGCCAGTCACTTTGCTTAATTTAAATCGATAGGTGTTCAAATGCACCTTTTTTGTGCATGTTTGATCTGCGCATTGGAAGTATTGGAAAGTATTTTTTCCTAAGTGTAACGCACCCATTTGGATTCCTTCAGCAACATCTGTGTTATCCATATAGACATCTTCACCAGGAGACATACATTCAATTGCGGTTTGCGAAAAGCCCCTAATTTTTTGTTCAACAAAATGATTTTGTGATCCACCTTGAATCATGACACAAGAGACAGCGCTTGTTGGATCAGAATTGTTTGAGCCTGATGGGCAAGAAACCAACGCATAACAGGCGCTTGTTGCAAAACAGCTTGTTGCAAAAATCAGTGTTGAAAGTGTGCGCATAGCAAAATCCTCGTTAATTTTTTGAGAGTCGAGTATAAAGTAGAATACGCTGTTTTACAATTGCGCAATCCGTACGATTTGTTCACGTAATTTCTCGAGGGTTTGTGAACAATTTTCTAGTTGCATTCTGACTTCACCCACTACTTTTTCGGGTGCTTTTTTCGTGAAGGTGGGATTGCTTAATCGACTTTCTGTCTGCATTTTTATTTTTTCAAGCTTTTCAATTTCTTTATTTAGACGCGCCAATTCAGCGGTTTTATCAATTAATCCGGCAAGTGGAATAAATATTTCTAATTGATCGCAAATCGCAGTAGCGCATTCTGGAATAGTTTCATTTGGCTCTTTCCATCGAATATTTTCTATTTTCGCAAGTGTCTTGATGTAGTGACTGTGGTTGTTGCAGTAGAGATGATCGAATGCCGAGCCTTTATCTAAAATGACATTGATTTTTTTAGCCGGAGAGACATTCATTTCACCGCGAAGATTGCGAATATCAGTGATGATTTTTTTTATACGAACAACTTCCGCAAAAGCAATAAGATCTATTTTCTTTTGATTGGCTGTTGGATAAGCTGCAATCATAATGCTGTCACAGTCTTTCATCTGGATCATTGGTGCTATGATCTGCCAAATTTCTTCTGTGATAAAAGGCATTAAAGGATGTAATAAACGCATCACCATTTCCCAAACAGAAAGCAATGTGTATTTTGTCCCGCGTGATTCATTGTCAGTACTATTTTCTCGAGCTAAATCACATTTAGCAAACTCTAAATACCAATCGCAATAATCATTCCAAATAAATTCATATAATAATTTTGCAATTTCATCAAAGCGATATTTTGCAAATGCATGTTGTATTTGTGTGATGGTATGGTGCAACTGATGAACTATCCATTTATCTGAAATCGATAATATTTGTTCCTTGTTATTTAAATCGCAATCACCGATATTCATTAATATAAAGCGTGTTCCATTCCAAATTTTATTGCAAAAATTGCGATACCCCGTTAGTCGCGCCATATCAAAATTAATATTGCGGCCGGTTGAAGCCAATGCGCAAAAAGTAAATCGTAATGCATCTGTGCCACTGGCAGGAATGCCTTCAGGAAAATCTTTTTCAGTTTGTTTGGCAATTGCTTTTGCCATTTTGGGTTGCATTAAGCCAGCAGCGCGTTTTTCTAATAAATCAGGGAGTGTAATCCCATCGATTAAATCAATGGGATCTAAAATATTTCCTTTTGATTTTGACATTTTTTGACCTTGAGAATCACGGATTAAGCCGGTTATGTACACTTGTTTAAAGGGCACTTTTCCCATGAATTTCAGGCCAAACATCGCCATGCGTGCAACCCAGAAGAAGATAATATCAAAACCGGTAACCAATACGTTGGTTGGGTAAAATGTTTGAAGATCTTCTGTATTTTCAGGCCAGCCTAATGTGGCAAAAGGCCATAAAGCTGATGAAAACCACGTGTCTAAAACATCATTGTCTTGCTCAAGTTCAATATTATTGCTTAAATCATAGCGTTCACGCACGTCGGCTTCATGTAAGCCGACATAATGATTACCTTTATCGTCATACCAAACAGGGATGCGATGTCCCCACCATAATTGTCGGCTAATGCACCAGTCTTGAATATTCTCCAACCATTGTAAATACGTTTTACCCCAATTTTCAGGAACAAATTCAATTTCACCTTTTTCAAAAGCGATGACGGCTACCTTTGCCATGGCGTCCATTTTGACAAACCATTGGTCTGTTAACAACGGTTCGACAATCACACCCGAGCGATCGCCGCGTGGAATATTGTTTTCATGGTCTGTTATTTTTTCAATTAAATCCAGTGCTGATAAATCTGCAATAATTTTTTTACGTGCAACAAAACGATCAAGCCCACGATATTTTTCTGGCACCTGCTCATTTAATGTGGCATCTAATGTCATGATATTGATTAAGGGTAGTTGATGACGTTGTCCCATCGCATAATCATTAAAATCATGTGCAGGCGTAATTTTCACACAGCCTGTTCCAAAAGTAGGGTCGACAGAATCATCTGCGATAATAGGGATTAATCGATCGGTTAGCGGAAGACAAACTTTTTTGCCAATTAAATGTTGGTAACGTTTATCATCAGGGTGAACGGCGACTGCTGTATCGCCCATCATCGTTTCAGGGCGCGTTGTTGCAACAACTATTTTTTCAGCACTATCAGAAATAGGATAACGCATATACCATAAATGGGATTTTTCTGTTTCTGTAGATACTTCTAAGTCAGAAATTGCGGTTTTTAATTGTGGGTCCCAATTTACCAAGCGTTTGCCACGATAAATTAATCCTTCATCATGTAATCGAACAAAGGCTTCAACGGTTGCGCGTGAAATATTATCATCCATCGTAAAACGTTCGCGCGTCCAATCGATTGATGCGCCTAGGCGGCGAATTTGCTCGGTGATCGTTTGACCGGATTGGTGTTTCCATGCCCACACTTTTTTCAAAAATTCATCGCGCCCAATATCATGGCGAGAAATATTTTGTTGAGCCAGCTGCCGTTCAACAAGCATTTGCGTGGCAATGCCCGCATGATCTGTGCCTGCCTGCCATACTGTATTATCACCTTGCATGCGATGATAACGAATAAGCGTGTCCATCAATGTTTGTTGAAAACCATGGCCCATGTGCAATGTGCCAGTCACATTCGGGGGTGGTAACATGATGCAATAAGGGGTACCCACGTCGTTTGGCTGCGATAAGCCTTCTTTTTCCCAGTAGTGTGTCCACTTAAATTCGATGTTGGTTGGCTGGTAGGTTTTTTCTAAATTGTCAGTCATGATCACTTCTGCTTATATATCATTAAATTAATCTGTTAGAATCTAGATTTACGATTCTTGCTAAGTTTAGCATTTTTCTGCCACACATTTTTCCATAAAAGGCGTGTATTGTCAGTGATAATTTTTCGTTACCTCACAAAAGAAATTTTAACAACACTGGTGGCGGCGACCTTATTGCTGTTGGTTATTTTCGTAACAAATCAATCGTTGCAGTTTTTGCAACGTGCCGCATTGGGGCAAATACCGGCAACACAGATTTTACATGTGATTATGTTGCAAATTCCCTTATTATTGCCCTATGTGTTGCCGCTTGGGTTATATTTAGGCGTTATATTGACCTTGAGTCGTATGCACCTTGAATCTGAAATGACCGTGCTTTCAGCCTGTGGTGTTAGCCGTGCGAAAATAACGCGAATGATATTGATAATTGCATTTTTCGTTGCAGTAATCGTTGCTTGGTTGATGGGATCTATTGTTCCAAAAGCGCAGGGTGAAATTAATACGATGTTAAACAAAGCCGCTGTGACGGCTTCTGTCGAACAAGTTATTCCAGGTCGTTTTATGGTTTTGGGAAAAGCACATGAAAACCCTGTTGTTTTTTATGCAGCAAAAGTACATGACCATATCGCGTTACAGGACGTTTTTCTTGCACAACGCGCGAAAAACAGTGACGACCCCACGCAAAAAAAATGGAGTGTCATTGTTGCAAAATCAGCAGTTGAAAGAAATTTTCTAAATCTGCAAGGGCATTACATTATTTTCAAAAACGGCTACCGTTATTCAGGTGTACCGGGTGAAAAAAACTATCAAATATTACGGTTTGAGAAATATGGTGCACGATTAACTGTGAATGACATTCCAACGCCGAATGCCATACAATATTATTCTTTTGCAAAATTGTGGTCGATGAGTCCGCAGAATAAAAATGCGGCTGCAGAATTACAATGGCGCATGGCGATGCCTATTTCCGTGATGATTTTTGCATTATTGGCGGTGCCGTTGGGTGAGGTGCGCCCGCGGTATGGAAAATTTACACAATTATTTCCAGCTATTTTAATTTATATCAGCTATGCAGATTTGATTTTTCTCTCACGTTCGTGGATTTCAGAAGGAAAATTGTCAGCGACGTGGGGTATGTGGTGGGTGCATGGCGCAGGACTAGGCTTGGCAATTATTTTAATGTTGTATCGTGTGGGTTGGCTGCGAATTCAAAAATTATTTTCAAGGAATGGCGGATGAAAATATTAGATCGTTACATTGGCCGCGCGATTATTTTTTCTACGCTTGTTGTGAGTGCTATTATTGTAGGCATTCAAAGTTTTTTATCTTTGATTGCGCAATTTCATTTTGTCGGGCAACAACATTATTCCATGGTGCGCGCATTGGTATTTGTGTTGATGCAAATTCCAGCGCAATTTTATCAATTATTTCCCATTGCGGGATTTTTAGGTGCATTAATTGGATTGAGTCGATTGTCTTCATCGAGTCAATTAATCGTTATGCGCGCATCAGGGGTATCGATTATTCGAATGATGGGAAGTGTTATAAAAACCGCTTTTTTAATGATTATTATTGTTACTGCTATCGGTGAGGGAATAGGCCCCGTGTGGCAACAAGCGTCAGCCCTCATGCAACAAAATGCCTTGTATCCACCACAAAATAATGCGTTGTTAAATTCTATTTGGTTGCATCAAGGAAAAAGTTACACGCATATTGGTGAATTAACAAATCAGGATGAAATGCTTGATATTACGCGATATCATTTTGGATCAAATGGCCGTTTAGAAAATGCAACAGCAGCAGAATCAGGCGAATTGTCGCAAGGTCAGTGGACATTATCGCATCTCAAGGAAACTATTTTTGAGAACCAACGCATTGAAATAAAAAAAGAGCAGGAAGCGGGTATGCATCTTGTATTTCAACCTGAGCTTCAGATAGAAATGAAAACAGTTTCTGGAGAACAAACGTTACAGGCACTTTACCAGACTATCCGCTATCGAAACGCAGTTGGATTGGGTGTGAGTCATTATGTGTTTACGTTTTGGCAGCGGTTATTGCAGCCTATCACTTCGTTAGTATTAATTGGATTGGCTGTACCTTTTGTTTTTGGGTCATTTCGCAGTGCAACAACAGGATTGCGTTTATTAGCTGGCGTATTAATTGGATTTTCTTTTTATATGCTGAACCAGTTGTTCGGGCCGATTACACTGATATATCAATTTCCGCCCTTATTGGC
>MGXX01000085.1:0-38034 GCA_001801515.1 Gammaproteobacteria bacterium RIFCSPHIGHO2_12_FULL_38_11 | reverse complement strand
AATGTATATTTATTAAATCCAACAAATAAACAATATGCTTTTCTATTTTGATTAACTTTTTTTCTTCCCATGCGTGAAAAATTCGACTGATTGTGTTTGGCGTAATTCGTAGATAATTGGCGATATCTTGATGTGTCATTGGTAAGTGACAATGGTTTTCGGGAAACCCCATTTGATGATAACGCATTGCCAGTTGTAATAAAAAAGTGGCAACACGTTGTTGAGCACTCGTGCGTAATAATGCAATATTGTCTTGATGAATACGACGACACACCATTTGAAGTAATTGCGTACCCAGTGTTGGAGTCTGTTGTGTGAGCAAAAACATTTTCACGGTTGGAATAACGCAGATATTAGATCGGTCTAGTGCGGTAATAGCAATTGAACGATGTGCTTGATCGATGCCTTCCCAACCAAATAAATCCGGCGGAAAATAAAATCCCATTATATATTCTGCTCCATTTTTTTTGATGATCGAACTTTTTAAAATGCCCATTCGGATGATATACAGATTTTGCGAAAGTTCGCCTTGATAGCATAAGTGTTCGCCGCGTTTTAATATTCGGGAAGGAAACTGAAAATCAGTTGAAGCTATTGGTAAACCTCTGCTATGTGATGGTAAGCAATAAGCAGCATGTGGGCAGTGTAGGCAGTTGTTATTTTTGGGGTCCATGAATCCTTCCTGGGTTGTATATATATTATACAGCTTCCCCGTACAGATCCAATTTAAATTACCATGGAATGATTTTATTGGGCACACGCTCACAGTAGATTTTCCAATAGGCACCATATTTACGCGCGCAACGCTGCTCATCACGATAGGATCGGTGTACTAATAAGATCGTTAAAAAAATCACATAAAACCAGGGTAAAAAATTAAAAAATAAAGCGGGTAGGGTCCAGAAAAAAGCGAGAGAAATTTCTAATAAGTAATGAAAGTGACGTGAAATTCCCCACCAACCTGAAACCAGCAGTAAACTTTGTTTTTGGTTGCCGCTTTGATCTGTATATTCAGCATGAATTAGGTCAGGTGTTTTTCCCCAAACCTTGCAATTTCCTTCTGTTCTACGTACTTTTTGACGTTGCGCATCCGCAAAGTAATTTAGTATGACGCACATAATGCCCAGTATGGCAATCATTGCAGCGACAGCGGGTCTGAAATTTACGGGATGATTCACTAAATACATGGCAGGTAGTGTATAAATACTGGGAACCCATACTAAACACCCCCAACATATATAAAATCCTGCGCGATCATGCATGATATCCATTGAGCGTAAATAACCCGACTCCCACCAAAAAAACTTCGCAATATAAACCAGCATAATAATAATAGAAACCAGCATTGAATTGTGTAAGCCAACGGATTGGGTCTGTTTTGCTGCAAAAGATAAAATGATAATAGGCCAGCTCATCATACCAAAACGGCAGTTTGTAAATTGCTTTATATCCCAACCCCAAATTCGCGGATAGAGTTCTGTCCCCCAGTAATAATCAAAAATAAAATTACCAGTCGTGCTATGATCGCTTGATGATGGTTTAAATCGCCCTTTTAAATACAGTAACAAACAAAATAACAAGCTGAAAATATTTAAAGCACCTAGAATACCGGCAAAATTATCGTAGGCTATGGCTGGTGAAAATAAAGCGAGGGGATAGGCGAAGAAATAGAATAAAGCAATAGTAATTAAAAAGCAGGAAAAACCATTGTCCTTATAAATAGGAATATTACCTTTCGGTGTTTCCGGCCCAGTCACTTGTGAACCTGGTATAATACGGAGTAACAGCAATTGCGTTGCCATAAAAATAAAAATAATTTTCCAAGCCATGGGTGTGCCAAAAAAAACAGGCTGCCAAATTTGCCATAAAGTATGCCAAAAACCATTTTTTATAACAACTTGTAAAAAGAGAGAAACAGAACCATTTAAATTTGCATTGATATGCCAAACAAGTAACGCGGTTGGAGGACAGGTTAAGATTAAAAATAAAGGGAATAAGGTATTGCGTAAGCGAGCATGCATGGGGACGTTCCTTGTGAAATAGTTTCTTGGATTTTAACAATATTTCATATATCTTTGCACCAATAAAAATAGGCGCTGGAAAAAAAATGAAAAATCGTATAGATACGCTGCAGTGGCTTGGCACGCTGATTTTTTTTAACGCAATTATTTTGTGTTGTTGTGGCATCCCTGCGGTTTTAACGGACCCTATTCCCCAAACGTTTTCATGCAATATTTTTTACATGTTTTGTTATATTGCTCAAAATTTTTTGTTTTCGTTTTTTGTGTTAATCGCCCTGTTGCCAATTTTCTTGCTAAGTCGTTCCTTCGTCATAAAAATAATTTTTTCAATATTGTTTGTCGCTTTATCGCAAATCATTTGTTTTGTGAATGCAAAAGTATTTGGGTTTTGGCATTTATATATTAATAGTACGCTGCTGCATTTGTTTATTATCGGTGGATCAAAAGTGTTTGAAGTGCATAGTACACTATATATTTGGATTGCGTTGATGGTGCTTGCATTTTTTCTGGTTAGTACATTCATTGTATTTTTTTCGCTAAAATATCAGCGCCTTTTTCGAATACAGCGATGGCTTAGTGCGCTTTTTTTTGTTTATATCATTGCGCAAATGTCGTTTGTTATTTTCTGTATGCAGAGCAATATGAAATTTTTGCAATATACTGTCAAGATCCCTTATTTTTATAGTTTATCGATAACCAATATTTTAGAAAAAATGGACATTTCTATTTTTTTGAAAAATTCATTGGCTACACAATTGCGGACAATAATATATGAAAATAAAAAGCTACAATACCCATTACATCCTTTAAATTATCATTTACCCAAGCATCCTTTAAATGTGTTGTTAATTGTAGTTGATAGCTTACGCTATGACATGATTAATTCTGTTAATATGCCGATTGTTTTTCATTTTTCACAGCGCGCAAATCAGTTTTTAAATAATCAGAGTGGTGGAAATTGCACGCGCCCAGGCATTTTTTCTTTATTTTATAGTATCCCTGCCTCCTATTGGGATTCTGTTGAAAATCAACATGCGGGGTCTATTTTAATTCGTGCGTTTCAGAAAAATCATTATCAAATGGGGTTGTATGCTAGCGCGCCTTTAATTTCTCCCCCTTTTGACAAGACAGTATTTGCAACAGTTAAAAATTTAAAATTGATAACATCAGGTAAAACAGCTATTGACCGCGATGTGAAAATCACTACTGAAATGCGACATTTTTTGAATCAAGAAGCGAAAAATCATAAACCATTTTTTGGTTTTATGTTTTACGATGCGCCACACGCCTATAATTCATTAACTCTGCACAGGCCTTTTTATCCAGTAGGTTATTTGAATTATTTTAATATTCATAACGATACGCCAGTTACGCCTATTTTTAATTTATATAAAAATTCAGTTTATGCAGATGATCAATTAATTAAAAAAGTGCTTTTAACGTTACAGAAAAGCAATTTAAGTAAAAATACAGTGGTGATTATTACGTCAGATCATGGTCAAGAATATAATGAATATCACAATGATTATTGGGAGCATGCCAGTGGATTTTCAAAATACCAAATACGAACGCCGATGATTATTGCCTGGCCGGGTTTGAAAACAAAAATAGTGCATGATCAAACAACGCATTTTGATTTAGCGCCAACCCTGTTAAAACGTGTATTGGGCGTGACGAATCCACCGAGTGATTATAGTGTGGGAGATGATTTATTTTCAAAAAAACAGCTGCATTCTTTTTTGGCTGCAAACTATAGTTACTACGCTTTGATTTCGCACGACCGTGCTATTATTTTTTACACCTCTGGCTTATATCGCGAAACAAATTTAGAGATGAAACCTTTTCCCAATGCAAAACTATTGCCGTCTGATTTTTCGCTTGCCATCAGCGAAATGACGCAGTTTTACTCGAAACCTCATGACATCAGAATGAGCCGCTAGCATCAGGCGCATGCCATTCATGTGACAACTCACGCGTTCTTTTTAGGTAGGGGGGAGATTTTAATAGTCGAGGGCTGCTCGGTTCATAGGCCTCTCTTAGCGGATCAAAAATTCCCACGTGGCGTAGCAATGCATCAATTTTTGGAGCGCGACCACGAAAAGTAATAAACAAATCCATCGGCGCAATGGCACCACCACTTTCCAAAAATGTGGTTTGAAAATTTCTGCTCAACGTAGAATCAAAAATATTATTTTTCTCTTCAAATAAAGAGAATGCATCGCAAGCCATCACATTTGCCCATTCATAGCTGTAATAAGCCGCAGCATACTCAGGATCAAACATATGTATATTGCTGTGATGAAGGCGATTAAAGGTTGCAATGGGAACAACAGAACATTTTTGCTGCACTTCGGCTAAAATAGTTTGAAGATTGCTACCATTAAATTCGATATGTGCACGAAAATCAAATAATGCAAGTTCCAATTGGCGCATCATTTTCATTCCTGACTGGAAATTTTTCGAACGCTTTAATTTCACAAATAATTCATTGGGGATAACGTGCCCCGTTTCCGCATGCTTTGCAAAACAATCAACTGCATTTTTGTGCCATGCCCAATTTTCAAAAAATTGACTGGGTATTTCGATGGCATCCGAAGGAACCCCTTTTATACCCGAAAGATAGGCTGTTTCAATCTTTGTAAGAAGATGTTGTAAGGCATGACCCGTTTCATGAAATAGTCCTACTACATCATCATGTAAAAATAATGGGGGTTGATCACCGATTGGACCATTAAAATTACACATAACATATGCCGCTGGTAATTGCAGATTGCCATTTTCTAATCGTCGACGCATGATACACTCGCACATACATGCGCTATCCTCCTTGTCATCACGCTCGTATAAATCATAATACAAATAGCCGATTGGGTTTTTATTTGTATCCCTTAGTAAAAAACATTTTACATCTTCATGCCATAGTTCAATGTTTTCTGCTTTTTCAATATGCACATTATAAAGACGCGTAATAATCTCAAATAACCCTGGCAAAACAGTTGTTTCTGAGAAATAGGGGCGTAAATCCTCTTTTGAAAATGCACAGGTTTGTTGATGTAATTTTTCAGATGCGTATGCAACATCCCATGGCGCTAATTCCTCCAAACCCAAATTGTTTTTTGCAAATTCAGAGAGCGTTTTAAATTCTTTTTTTGCAGCAGGATATGTTTTTTGTATTAAATCATTTAAAAATGTAATTACTTGATCTGTATTTTCTGCCATTTTAGTGGTAAGTGAATATTGTGCGTAATTTTCGAAACCTAATAACTGAGCCAATTCAAAGCGGTTTTTTAATATGGCAACCATCAAAGGCCCGTTATCAAATTGATTTGCATGAGGACCCAATTCTGAAGCGCGTGTAATGTATGCGATATATATTTCTTCTCGCAGTGTACGTGAATCGGCATAGGTTAAAATTGCATTATAATTGTTATGATCGATTCCAAATAAAAAACCAGAATACATTTCTTTTTCAGCTGCTTCTTTTGCTAAATTTTTTACGTGTTCAGGAATGCCTGCCAGTAGTGTTTCATCAGTAATATGTTTTTTAAATGCCATTGATGCATCAGACACATGACGGACAAATTCGTTTGTTTGTTGATTTAATTCTTTTAAAAGCACAGCATGCCGTAATTGTTTTTCTGTTGATAGTGAAATACCATTTAATTCAAAATTTTGTAATTCATTGTTGACTGCGGTTTTTTGTGTTTCAGATAATTTTTCAAATTCTACAGAATTGCTTACTGCCAATATAGCGTGAAATAATTTTTTACACTGGAGTAGGTGTGTGTGATAGTCAGTTATTTTTGGTAAACAATTATCAATGACAACCCTGAGTTCTGCAGAGTTCATCACTCCTGCCAAATGTTCTATAGGTGACCAAAATTGATTAAGTGCATCGTCAAGTGATTCAAGAGGTTGTAATAAGTTGTCCCAGGTAAAATTTTTTTGCTCACACAGACGATCAACGGCTTTAAGATTATTTTCTAGCAATTGGTCTAATTGCGCCTCAATCAGCTCAAGACGAATATGGTTAAATGCAGGTAAGGGTGAGTGCATGATCTTTCTTCCCTGATCAATTTAAGAGGTGAATGAATTATCTAGTGCCCATTGTAAAAAAGTCAAGGAAATTACGTTTTGCAAAAGTTGAGCAGTGCATTGGTTTACCTGTTCCTTAGTCAAAACCCATTAAAAACACGGTATTGCGCAAATTATTTTTTAGCGCATAATTCTCAATTTGACAATTGAAACCCCTTTGCGACAGTTTCAACTGCTGAATCTCGGATAATTACTTGCATGAAAAAAAATAATGTAGGGTTTGCTATGATCGAAGTGTTAATCTCAATGGGATTAACATCTTTTGTCTTATTGGCACTATTGTTTTATCAAATTACCGCACTTAAAAGCATTGAATCTAGTAATTTCAAAAATATTGCTATTCAGCAATTAATTAATTTTTCTGAAATATTGTTAATTAACAAATCTCATAGTGCGCGTAATCGAATTTTTTTAGTGTGGAATAAGGACAATCAGCATCTATTGCCGGAAGGTGAAGGGAATTATACGCAGACAGATGATCACCTATGCACAATTAAGTTGAGCTGGTTTTTCAAAAGGCAGGCGTCATTGGTGGCACATGTCCTTTGTTGATGTGTTAATTTACATATGAAGCTATTATGATCCATAAAAATTATTTCGGTTTTTCGTTAATTGAATTTATGATTGCTTTATCCATTGGGTCGCTTCTGTGTGTTGGTATTTTTAATTTATTTAACACAATGCAAAACTTACATCAACGGCAAATGATTATTTCACATGAACAAGAGGACAGTCGTTTTATTTCTTTATTTCTAACTGAAAAAATTCAGATGGCGGGAAATTGGTCTTGTATTGCTAAATTAAAAAAGCAACCTCGGTCGATCGTGATTCGACGTTTTACAAAAAATCAAGCTGACAGTAAGTTAAATATCGATATTAAATCAGGGACGGAATTATTGCAGATGCATGAGTGTGTTCGTTTTCAAGATAAAAAGCAATATTTGCCGATAGCATTTTATATTGCCAGTACGTTCCGTGTTTCATCGATGGGAAAACATATTGATGCATTGTTTTATCAAATTGACAATCATCCGCGCGAGGAATTGGTAACTGGAATGACGAACTTTAGAATTACACTGTATCGTGTTTTGCATCAGAAAAGAAATATTCGCGCTGTGAGAATTGATTTTTTACTGACATCAATTGATGATGTTTTAAAAAATAAACAGTCTTATTGGTTTGAAAGAAAATGGCGTAATCCAAATGATTTTGCATTGTATCAACCCGGCATTTTATATGCAGTGAGAAGAATGGAAATGTGAAATAGCGTATTTCATTTGTAATAATATTAGTATTTTTGTGTTTTTTATTTAATAGGAATATACTCTTGTCATCCTCACGCGGCTTTACTTTAATGATCACGCTACTTTTTATTTTTGTGATGACGATTTTAATGATTGCCGGCAGTCAAGATATTATTTTAGAAAATAAAATGCAGAATAATACTTGGCAAGCATCGTTGCTTTTTGAGCGTGCAGAATTGGGCTTGGAACAAAAAATATTGTCGCTAGAGGGTAGGGCGATGACTTTGTCGCATTCATCAATTTTGTTACAGGTTAAAGCGAAAATAATCAAAATGGATGATTGTGATAATAAAACAATTGATATTCAATCTACTGCTAAAAATAGTTTTTCTCAGCTGGTATTGAATAGTCGCGCTATCTTCGCTAAAGTACCACGAGAAAAGAATTGTAAGAAAGTGCCAGTGTATCGAATGCTTTGGTGGACTGGATAAATCCTAAATCCTAAATCCTAAATCCTAAATCCCCCCGGTTTTGCTGGCGCAAAACCGACCCCCTTTTTCAAAGGGGGGTAATACTAAAAAACCGACCCCCTTTTTCAAAAGGGGGGGGTAATACTAAAAAACCGACCCTCTTTTTCAAAGGGGGTAATATTATATTTAAGGATATTTCAATGAATACATTAAAGAATAAAACAATTTTAATCACAGGTTCAACGCGCGGTATTGGTCTTGAGATGGCAAAACGATTTGCGCAAGATGGTGCAAATATTATTATCACGGGCAAAACAACGGAAAAACATGATTCATTGCCGGGAACTATTTATACAGCTGCTGAAGAAGTGGTTCAAGCAGGCGGCCAAGCCTTGCCCTTACCTTTGGATGTGCGCGATGAAAAACAAATTGAACAAGTCGTTGATCAAATTGTTCAAAAATTCGGAGGTATTGATATTTTGGTTAACAATGCCAGTGCAATTTCATTAACCAACACCTTAAATACGCCCTTAAAACGGTTTGATTTGATGATGGGCGTCAATGCACGTGCAACTTTTGCGTGTTCTCGAGCTTGCGCTTTGCATCTCATGAAAGCAAGTAATCCCCATATATTAAATATGTCGCCGCCACTTTCGATGTTGGCAAGATGGTTTAAGGATCATTTGGCATATACTTATTCGAAATATGGTATGAGTGTTTGTACATTGGGGATGTCGGCTGAATTTAAGGACGCGGGGATTGCTGTGAATTCCTTGTGGCCACAAACAACGATTGCAACCTCGGCCATTAAGATTAATTTTCCACCTGAATTGTTTGCTGCATCGCGTGACCCACTCATTGTTGCTAACGCAGCTTATTGGATTTTAACGCAAAATAGTCGCGAATTAACGGGCCAATTTTTAACTGATGAAGAAGTGCTAGCAAAAACAGGAGAAACAGATTTTACGCGTTATAACATGATGAAAGGTGTAACGCCAATGAGAGATTTGTTTTTGGAATAGTTTTTGTTTTGGTCACATGTTAGGATCATCGCACAATAGTAATAAAGCTGAGCCGATTGATGTGTCCATGTAGTCGTTTTTTTGTTAAATCCGTTATATTTTTTTTGATGCTGGTGGGTATTATTGCCCTTAGTTTTGGTTTGTTTTTGGGGTTTAATTACTTTACAGGTAATGTACATACTGTTATCCCTAATAAAATTTATCGCAGCGGACAGCTTGATTACAAGGGATTAACTTACTATACAAAAAAATTTCATTTAAAAACGATTATCGATTTGCGGGGTAGTTGGCCGAAGAATCATTGGTATGAAATAGAGCGTAATTTTGCAAAAAAAAATCATTTAGCATATTTTCCGATGCGATTTTCTGCTTATGTTCTACCGTCTAAAAATCGATTGCGTGAGTTGGTGTCTGTATTACAAACTGCGCCAAAGCCGCTGATATTTCATTGCGAAGGAGGGGCTGACCGAACGGGAATGGCAGCAGCAATTAGCGTTATTTTATTTCAAAAAAATCCAACAAGGATACAAATAGAACGTCAGGTATCGTGGCATTATAATGCTATTTCACGAAAAACAGTGGGCTACCAAATGCTGCGAAATTATTTTGCCTGGTTAAAGCAACACAATGAATCGTCCTCTAAAAAGCATTTTTTAGAATGGGTGAATTCGCCTGCGAAGATGAAAGCGTATAGTGGGTGGTTTGTGGTGTAAATTTACACGTTTTTAGGTGCGTCGGGTTCTGGTGGACCTTCTTCATGCGGGCCTGTACTTTCTCCGGTTGCTTCTGCCGGCTTAAATGCATTTTCCTCCTCATCTGTTTCTTCATAGGTTGATAATGGTGGAGGGGGTGCAATGATATCAAGTTGCCTTTCTTCCTCTATTATTTCGTTTTCTAGGCCGGCTGATAGTTTAATGATTTCTGGTACTATGCCCGTTTTAGAGATATTCTCGGCAGTTTCCTCGATGAAGGATTCCATTGTGTCTTTAAGCGTTTGCGCGGCTTCTTTGCACTTTTCTGTTACAGATTTAAGATCTAACTTTTGAGCATGGAAGTCACCGATAGCAATAATATCAGCATCAGAAGTATCACCTCCTGTTTTATCAGAAAGTGTTTTTGCATGCACACTGTCTTTGTCAATAACGGTTGATTTATTTTCATAAGAATAAATCCACTCGCCGCCTTCTATTTTTTGAAACAAATAGGTGTTTCCATTTTTAGCAGCATCGCGTTGGTCGGCTGTAGGCGCTTTTCCTATATCAGAAACGGTCGCAATGGTTTTAAATTCTTCTTTTGCTGCTTCAGACGCTGCTATTTTTTGAGCGGCCATGCTGGCTTCTTTGGCAGCCAGTTTTTCATTCCCAGCTTCATGCGCTTTTTTTGCCGCATCTAAATGGTTATTAATATCGTCACGCCACACGGGATGCGCATCACGATTAATCGTTTCGCGATGAACGGTATTTGTCATGGTTTGTTGATAAAGTTCAGCTGTGACGCGCAGTGTTTTTTTTGAAAATACATTATTTCTTACGTCAAGTGCTTTTTTTTGCATAACAGGATCATTGGCAAAACGTTTTTTAATTGCATCACCTGATTTTTCTCGTGCATTGGCAAGGATTTCTTCGCATTTCGCCATCCTATCAGGAATGAGATTTTTTGGTTTCTCAGCTTCTTTTTCAGGTGTAGTTTGGCGTGTTGATACGGTGGGTGTGGGCTGTTGCTGATTGATATTTTCTTGTTGTTTTGCGCTCTCTAGTATTTTTTTTCTGAGGTACTGATTTTTTAAGGCTTCAAGTTCGCCATCAATTTGCCACTGCTGCACCATTTGTTCTTTAATGCAAATATCTAAAACGGCAGCAAAAAACTGTTCGTCATTTTGCCGCTTTAGCGCTGGATCGTTGGGATTGGCGTTGGTTTCTGGCATGGGCGGTGCCTCTTTTAAGTCATGATAATGATACAGAGTATAGCAGGGAATTGTTTTTTTTAGAATTCAACGGGTTTCCACTGCCTTCGAACAAAAACTTCCTGCCTATTTGGTTGTAACATAATATTGCGAATAAGGCTGATGTTCCCGTCTCTTTTGAAGCGCGTAGAAACAGGATGTTTCGGGACCGCGCCATGGATGGCGCATTTTTCGCGCGTAAAAAGAGATGGGCATCGGCCTTCGCAATATTATGTTACAACCGGATAGGCATGAAAAACTTCGCATACATGTTCCCTAGTGAATCAACCCTAACATCAAGTAAAATGGCACTCGAACCAAATTAAATGAAGATATGCGTAAAACGTGGATCATTGTTGTCTTACAATAAACGGCTGAACTGTTTTTTTCTCTGGATCAAACTTTTTTCTATTCGTGTGATTAAAATGTTTTCCATAAATATGCAGTGAAACAGAAACATTATCTGGCATAGGATTTATCACGCTGTGAATATCATCTGTGCGCATGGTTACAATATCACCTGGCTTGCAATTTACTATTTTTCCACGAGAAATAGAGGCAAAATCAGGATCACTTTTATCATCATGCCGATTCCAAAAAATATTACTTTCAGTACCTTTAACGCAACCAATGACAGCCCAGGTGTCATGATCGTGCGGCGGTGTTTCTCGACCGTGTGGCCAGGAAGTGATAATCACTGCCAGTGTATGATCTTCATTTTCTGCAATTAAATGTGAACCAAAACCTTGTTCTTCATCTACTTGAAAAAATCGGTTTTCAAACCAAGTCTCATGCTTTGCAATCGCATTTTTTACCAGCGGGGATACCTGCTGGATAATATTGTCTTCTGATTGCGTTAAATCAATTTGCCGTAGTGCTGTGATTAAAGAGGTTAGTGCGGACATAGTTATTACTCTTTTTCATTTCTGGTAGTAGTTGGTGGCCTTGGGACAGGTTCATTTTTCCTGGATTCTTCTTTATCAAATTCTTCTTCAAATTCTTTCAGCAATGGTTCGGTACTGACGTCAACCCCCGTTGTTTTTTCAACAACATCCTTTATTGCTTTCTCAGCACTATCATCATCTGCTTTTGATAAAGCAGCAACACAATCAACAAATGCAGCACCCACCAAAGCATCGTCTGGTGGAAAGCCTTCTTCCTTTTCTGTTTTATTTTTTTCTTCCAGCTCAACTAGCGTTGCTTGTTGTTCATTTGCTTCAGATTGAATGTTGAGTTCATTAATCACTTCCTCTAAGATAACTTCTTCAATTTGTGCGTTTGCTTGTCTGCTGGCATAGGTATCGGGATTATTCAGTGCTGCTGTCATGTTGGATTCAATCGTTAAATCTGACTGATCAAAGGTTGAAAGTGATTGTGCATTTATTTGTGTTGCTACTTTCCTTTTGAAATTTTGAGCTTCTTTGTACGCGATTTTGAGTGCTTCAGCTTCTGTCATGTTGTTGTTATTAATTTGGCCTTGTAAATCTAAGCTATTAATATAGCGGCCGCAAGCTACTTGCAATTCATCATTACTTAAAACGTCATTGATTAACGTTGAACGCATCGTGTTTATTTGCTTCCCTTTATTTTGCCAAGCTTGTGTACTCATATTTTTAATCCATTAAGTTAGTTAATAATTCATTGGCATGCGATAAACTTTTTTCGGTAATTTTCGCCCCAGAAAGCATGCGTGCCAATTCTTCTGTGCGCCCTTTATTATTTAATAATTTAATTGAGGTGGAGGTGCGCTTACCATCAGTGATTTTTTCGGCTTTAAAATGATGATGTCCACAGGCGGCCACCTGTGGCAAATGCGTGACACACAATACTTGGGCATTATGGCTTAATTCACGCAATAAGCGACCGACTAAATCAGCTGTTTTTCCGCCAATACCCACATCCACTTCGTCAAAAATTAAAGTGGGAACAGGGTTTTGTTGTGTGGTCTGTACCTGAATAATCAGACTTAATCGCGATAATTCACCGCCAGAAACGATGTGTGATAAATCATGCGGGCTTTGTCCGGGATTGGTAGCAATGCAAAATTGAATGCTTTCATTACCATGAAAATGAATTGGGTGATTATTGGGATGCAAATCAATTTTAAATAATCCACCATCCATCCCTAATTGTTGCATTTGATTAGTAATTTCAGCGCTTAATTTTTTCGCTGCCTTTTCTCTTTTCTGTGTTAATTTTTCTGCTTGCGCTTTGTAATCCATAATAATTTTATTTTTTTGTTTTTCAAGTGATAAGTGTATTTCGTCGGCTTTTTCTAACGCGTTTATTTTTTGTTTGAGTGAATTTTCAATATCTGATAATTGATTTGGGTCGATGTGATGTTTACGTGCAATATCTTGCAAAATTGCCAGACGTTGCTCTATTTTTTCTAATTGTGCGCCAGAAAAATCACTGTCATAACAATATTGTTGTAATGCGTCACGGGCTTCGTCAAGGTGAATTTTCGCTGATGTTAATAATTCACGAATAGTGTTAATTTTGGGATCGTTGGCATGAATTATTTGTAAACGCGAAAGCGCTTGTTGTGTAAAATCACAAGCTGCAGAATTTTCATCATTTTGAATAAAACATAATGCTTCATTCAATGTCACTGCAAATTGTTTGGCGTGATGCAACTGTTGGTATTGTGTAAATAAATTTTCATATTCATTGGGTTGAACCATTAATTTTTGCAATTCTTCTAATTGATATTTCCATAATGTTAAATCAGAAGTTTTATTGTGAAATTGTTTTTGCAATGTTTGTGTTTCACGTTCAAGCGATTTCCATGCTTCGTGAATGGTTTGAATCGATAATAATAAAGTGTGATTTTTAGCATAATGATCGAGTAAATCACGTTGATCGTCTGTTCTTAGCAATCGTTGATGTTGGTGTTGTCCGTGAATGCATAAAATAATTTCTGATAAGCTGCGTACCCATTGTTGTGGAACAGGCACGCCGTTAATTGTTGTGCGCGATGGTTTTTCCTGGTCGATCACGCGGCGAATAATACATTCATCATCACACGGTAAATCATGTGATTCCAGCCATTTTTTAGCTACAGCCTGGTTTTGCAAATTAAAGCAAAGGGTGATATCGCAGGTTTTTTCATTAGGGTAAATCATTTGTGCGTCGGCTCTGCCGCCTAAACCAATTTCAATGGCGTCAATCCAAATTGATTTGCCGGCACCTGTTTCACCTGTCAACACATGCAATCCATTTTGAAAATCGAGCGAGAGTGATTTGACAATGATGAAATTGTTGATGGTAATATTGGTTAACATATATCATTCTCATTATGAGTGACGGTGACACTATTTCAATTTTGCCACCCTAGTTTTTCTCTTAATGTTGCAAAATAGCTGTAATTATCAGGATGAATTAATCGTAATTTTTTTTCATGCTTGGTAATGGTGATGCGCGTGCCGGGTTCAACTGTAATACGTTCTTGTCCATCGCAGCTGATGCAGGGCGAAAATTCATTCTGCTCGCGGATTAGCAATTCTATTTTGTCGTTACCATCAACGACAATAGGGCGACTGCTTAATGTATGCGGAAACATGGGGACTAAGGCAATGGCATTTAATTGCGGATGTAGAATGGGGCCACCGCCGGATAATGCATACGCGGTTGAGCCCGTTGGTGTTGCAACAATTAAACCGTCTGCACGAAGCACGCAAACAAATTGATCGTTAATTAAAATATCAAATTCAATTAATTGTGCTGAATTACCAGGTAATAAAACCACATCGTTTAATGCGATACCCAGCTGTGTCTTTAATAAAAAACGTTCCTCTGAAACATATTTACCAGATAATACATCACCAATTTTACTTAATTCATCAGGATGAATATCGGTTAAAAATCCGAGATGTCCGCGATTGATGCCTAATACTGGTAAATCAAAGGGTAATGCGCAATGGGCAGCATGTAATAAACTGCCGTCTCCGCCTATCACAATCATTAAATCAATTTCGTCGGGTATTTTTTTTTCAGAAAATTGTGGCAGATTATTTTCCGGCATCATTGATGCTGTATTTTCTTCAATAAAAATAGATAATTTTTCGTCGAGTAAATAATGTTTAACGGCTTCTAAAGTGTCTGAAATATTTTTCCCAGCTCGGCCGATGAGGGCAATATGGTGAAAGGTTTTGTTGTTCATAATGTGTTGCCACTTGTGATGGTTATTAAGGATCCCTGATCCCTCAAATATATCTCTGCAATTTCTCCCATGCTATCCCTAAATACTCATGAATCGCAATATCACTTATGATCAGACTGTTGGCGGTGGGAATTAACCAAATGATAAAATTGTTTCGATAGCCCAAAAATTGCGTAGGTGCTGCTATGGGGTGCATTCCTAGCTGCTGAAATAAATCCATTGCACGTGGCATGTGATAAGCCGATGTTACTAAAATAAAGGGATTTGTGCCGAGTGTTTTTCGCAAGTAGCGTGCTTCTTGATGCGTGTCTTGTGAGCCGTTTTCCAATACGACGTTTTGACTGCTAACCCCGAGCATCTCTGCTGTGTTCCGCATTTTTCCGGCAACCGCAGGTGATTGAAATACGCGGCCTCCTGATAAGATCAGGCTTGCATCGGAGTTGGTAGTATAGAGCTGTTTAAATAAACGAATACCCTCAACCAAACGTGATAAAGAGGCAGAATCTAATGTTAAATTGGGTGGGTAATTTTTCTTGCCGCGAATACCGCCGCCTAATATAACCACCGAGTTGACATTGGGTGGGGCATATAACAAAGGGTCATAGCGGTATTGTAAAGAATTTAAAAGTTTTGCTGAAATGGGACTGAATGAAAATAAAAGAATAATAAAAAATCCGATGCAAAAACAGGTTGTTCTCAGCGTTTTTGTATGTTGTACAAACAGTAGAATGAGCCCCAATGCAATCCAAAATAATCCAAATGGTAGCGGTAGCAAGAAAGCGGAAATAATTTTTTTAAGCCAGATTAACATTTCTAGTCCTTGAATTTTAGAAATTAAACCCTATGTTTAATGCAAACACGATACGAGGAGTTTACATGACTAAAAAAGAAGAATCACCATCCGCTGATAAATGGCGCGATTTGGCAGAAGAAGAAATTCAAGATGCGCCTAAAAAAAGTATTGATGACGAACATTTATTATCCGAAGAAGCAACTGACAATAAGTCACGAGATCAGCTTGTTTTGCTAGAAAAACAGCTTGATTTTTACAAAGATCAGGCAGCGCGTGCACTTGCAGAAGCGGAAAATGCGCGTCGTCGAGCTGAACAAGATGTGAGTAAGGCGCGTAAGTTTGGTGCAGAACGATTGTTGACTGAGTTGATTCCGGTTGTTGATAGCATGATGCGTGGTCTTGAAGGCACAGTGTCAGATGACCCAAAAATACAGTCGGTGTGTAAAGGTATGGAATTGACATTAGATATATTAAATAAACTATTGGAAAAGCATGGTGTTTCACCTATTGATCCTAAAGTGGGTGATGTCTTTGATCCAGCTCAACATGAAGCGATGTCGATGCGTCCTGAAAAAGGGGCAAAACCGAGCACGGTTGTGCAAGTTTTACAAAAAGGCTATGCACTACATGGACGTGTATTAAGAGCGGCGATGGTGATTGTGGCAGCGTAGCAGTGTGAGTATGAGCGAAGCGACTTGAAATAAACAAATCAACCCCCAGATAACAAATAACGAATCTTACAGAGGAAATAACCATGGCAACAACAAGCAAAATTATCGGTATTGACTTAGGGACAACAAATTCATGCGTTGCGGTAATGGAAGGCGGAAAGCCACGTGTTATCGACAATGCTGAAGGTGCACGCACAACGCCATCAATTGTTGCCTATACAAAAGAAGGCGAAGTATTGGTAGGTGCATCAGCAAAACGACAATCAGTAACCAACCCTAAAAATACTTTATATGCGATCAAACGTTTAATTGGTCGTAAATTCAAAGATGAAATCGTACAGAAAGATATTAAAATGGTGCCTTATAAAATCATTGCTGCTGATAATGGTGATGCTTGGGTTGATGTGAGTACGACAAGTGATCCAAAAAAAGCGCCACCCCAAATATCTGCACAAGTCTTAATGAAAATGAAAAAAACGGCAGAAGATTATTTAGGGCATGAAGTAACTGAAGCGGTTATTACTGTCCCAGCTTATTTTAACGATTCACAACGTCAAGCAACAAAAGATGCTGGTAAAATTGCGGGTTTAGAAGTAAAGCGCATTATTAATGAACCGACTGCGGCTGCTTTGGCGTTTGGCATGGACAAACAAAAAGGTGACCGTAAAATTGCCGTATACGATTTGGGGGGTGGTACATTTGATATTTCAATTATTGAAATTGCAGATGTGGATGGTGAACATCAATTTGAAGTGTTGTCGACCAATGGTGATACATTTTTAGGTGGTGAAGATTTTGATGCGCGTTTAATGGGGTATTTAACGGATGAATTCAAAAAAGAATCCGGTATTGATTTGCATAGTGATCCGTTAGCATTGCAACGTTTAAAAGAAGCAGCAGAAAAAGCGAAAATTGAATTATCGTCAGCACAACAAACTGATGTGAATTTACCCTATATTACAGCTGATGCATCAGGTCCAAAACATTTAAATATCACTGTAACCCGTGCAAAATTAGAATCACTGGTTGAAGATTTTATTACGCGTACAATTAAACCTTGCGAAATTGCAATGAAAGATGCGGGTTTGAAAAACTCCGATATTACCGATGTGATTTTAGTGGGTGGTCAAACGCGTATGCCGAAAGTACAAGAAGCGGTTAAAGCTTTCTTTGGAAAAGATCCACGTCATGATGTGAATCCTGATGAAGCGGTTGCTGTGGGTGCGGCAATTCAAGGTGCTGTATTGTCGGGTGAAGTGAAAGATGTTTTATTGTTAGACGTAACGCCTTTATCTTTGGGTATTGAAACGATGGGCGGCGTGATGACTAAATTAATTGAAAAGAACACAACGATTCCAACCAAAACATCACAAGTCTTTTCAACAGCAGAAAGCAACCAAACTGCGGTAACCGTGCATGTTTTGCAAGGTGAACGTGAAATTGCATCGGCGAATAAATCATTAGGGCGTTTTGATTTATCTGATATTCCACCGGCACCGCGTGGTGTTCCGCAAATTGAAGTGACTTTTGATATCGATGCAAATGGTATTTTACATGTGTCTGCAAAAGATAAAGCAACCAACAAAGAACAATCGATTGTGATTAAAGCGTCGAGTGGTTTGTCGGATGCGGAAGTAGAACGCATGATGAAAGATGCAGATGAGCATAAAGAACAAGATAAAAAATTCCATGAGTTAGTGACTGTGCGTAATCATGCAGACTCATTAATGCATGGAACAGAAAAATCGCTTGCTGATTTAGGCGATAAAGTAACAGCAGATGAAAAAACAAATATTGAATCATTAATTAAAGCGTTAAAAGAACTCATTAAAGGTGAAGATAAGGATGCAATTGAGGCTAAAACAAAAGAATTGTCTGAAATTTCAGGAAAAATTGCAGAACGTGCGTATACGCAAAATCCAGGTGATGCTGCTGGTAATGCTGAACAGCCACAGCCTGAAGCAAAAAAAGATGATGGTGTGGTGGATGCGGAGTTTGAAGAAGTAAAAGACAAAGACAAGTAGCACGCTGGCGAAAGCCTGCGTGTGAAAAATATAAATAGCACGCGGGCGGTAGCCTGCGTGTGAACGAGCGAAGTGAGTAGTTAATGCCCCGCGACTATTATGAAATTTTAGGCGTTTCCAAATCTGCCACCGAAGAGGATATCAAAAAAGCTTATCGCCGTTTGGCGATGAAGCATCATCCCGATCGTAATCCAGATAATAAGCAAGCTGAAGATAACTTCAAAGAGGCAAAAGCCGCATATGAAGTATTGTCTGACCCTAAAAAACGGGGAGCTTATGATCAGTTTGGCCATGCTGGTGTTAATGCGAGCGCAGGTGGTGGGCCGGGTGGCTTTGGATTTGATAATGTAGGCGATATTTTTGGCGATATATTTGGTGATATTTTTGGTGGTGGTGCACGTGGTCGCGGTGGTCGTCAACAGCAAGCGCAGCGTGGCACTGATTTAGCGTATGAATTTTCAATCACTTTAGAAGAAGCGGTTCACGGTATTAGCAAAGAAATTAAAATACCGACATGGGTTGGCTGTAAAACTTGTGATGGTCGAGGTACTAAAAAAGGCACGAGCAAAACAACTTGTTCAAAATGTAATGGTCAAGGCCAAGTTGCAATGCAGCACGGTTTTTTATCCATTGCGCAACCGTGTCCATCCTGTGGTGGTGCAGGTCAAGTCATCAAAGATCCTTGTGGATCTTGTCATGGCCAAGGACGTGTACGCGAAACTAAAACTTTATCTGTGAAAGTTCCAGCAGGGGTTGATTCTGGTGATCGCATTCGTTTAACGGGTGAGGGTGAAGCAGGTATGCATGGTGCACCAGCAGGTGATTTATATGTGCAAATACACGTGAAAGATCACGCTATTTTTCACCGTGAAGGCAACGACTTACATTGTGAAATTCCAGTAAGTTATATCATTGCAGCATTGGGTGGCGAAGTTGAAGTGCCCACATTAAGTGGTAATGTTAATTTAAAAATTCCGCTTGAAACACAAAGTGGTGCGCAATTTCGTTTGCGTGGCAAAGGGGTAAAAGCATTACGGGGTGGACAAGTTGGTGACTTGTTATGCCGTATTGTGGTTGAAACGCCGGTAAGTTTAACCGAAGAACAAAAAAATAAATTACGCGAATTTGATGCCTTATTAAAAACAGATAATAAAAATCACAGCCCAAAATCGAGCAAATGGTTCGATTCGGTGAAGCGGTTTTTTCAAGTTTAAAGGGGCTGTAAAAAATTCTGTGTAAATGACTTATTTCACCCGTTGCCTCACAGCATTTAAATATCGATGGGCCTCAATATTTTTTTCTTAGCTGAAGCGTGCCTTTCCTTTAAGCTAATATCAATATATTTATCGGTAATACTGCTTGAGCTATGTCCCGCATCATCACGCACATGTTCTCTGGGACGTATTTTGATATCATCTGAAATGCCAGTATGTCGCAACCAATGCACAGTTGCTTGCGATAGTTCTTGCGCGTCTTCTTCCAACTTCTTTTTGCGCAATGTAAAAATCGCCTCATCAAAACAGTCCTGCATAATTTTTCGAATATGGCTCGTGTCAGTGACTGCATTGTTACCGCGCATGGCTGGAATCAATGGCGCATTATCATTTGGTAAGGGTAAGGTAGGGGATAATTTTAAATGTGCACGCCAACGCTTAAGCGCAGATAATATTGACGGGCTGGCTGCAATTTGTCGTTCTTTATTGTCTTTTCCTGCTGTTGTAAACCACCAATTTTTATCATGATCTTTTGCAAAATCATTCATGGTTGGCGTCCAGCGAGGACTTGAAACTAATTCTGAAATGCGTAAATACATGCCATATAAAAGCGAAATAATAAATAGAGTACGTTCATGTTTGTCTGGGTTTTCTTTCGCCATTCTTTCCGCAGTTTCAATCACTGTTTTCCATTGCAATTCCGATATGCGTCGAATTTTTGTTTTTGTTTGATCTGATCTGTAAAATCTGTTTTTTTGTTTGATCTGCAAAATGGGATTAATTTCCGCAAAATCTTGTTGAATTAAAAAATTGTAATAACAATTTAGAATCGTAAAAATCTCACGAAAGGCTTTTTCAGATAATTGATAATCGCGTCTATTCGGTGTTTTGCCGTCTTTTCGTTCTGATTTTGAAACCGATACTAAAAATGGTCGCCATTTTTTATTTGGAATTCGCAGACCGTCTCGATTAACGACAAATCTCGGCACGCTTTGATTACCAATCCATAGTGTTGGTGGCTTTTGACAAAACAATAAATATTCTTCAATGTCATCGCGCTTCATTTCGCGCATATTTTTTTTAAGCATAAACCAGCAGTATTGTGCAAATCGTTCAATTTCACGTCTGAAACTATTGAAAGTAGCATCATTATTTTTATAACTTAATAAGAATTGCTTCCCCCGTTTGAAATCTTCATTAAATTTGATGTCTAGGTGAGCGGGGTGGCCATCGTATTTCAAGAATTCGATACTGTCGAAGATAGCTTGTGGAATGTATGGCTGTTTTGAATTCATATATACCTTGAACCTAGATTCGGCAGTTGAAACCTGCTGCGGAGGCTTAATCGTCTGAATATGCATTGAATTTTCAAAAAATTTCCTTCACCGTATGGGTGAATACGATTTCAGTTGAATTTTCAAAAAATTTCCTTCACCGTATGGGTGAATACGATTTCAGGAAATTTTTCAAAAATCCAACGCATCTTCATTAGCTTAAGTCTCCTCGCGACGGTTCCAACTGCCGAATCTAGGTTGAATAAAATCGTCTTAGTCTTCGGCACTTTCGAAGACTCCCGAAGTGGTTCCGCATAGGTTCCGTATAAGTACCGCATAACAACTTCGTCAATTTTGCAGACACCGTCTGAAAATTATAACATATTGATTTTTAATATTTTTTTAGTTTTCAGCCTCATTTTCCGCGTAAAGACCGCGTAAAGACCGCGCAAAAACCGCGTAATTATTTTTTATCAGCTACTCGCCATTTTGCATTTCTTTTTATTCCCTCAAGAGTTATTAACCCAAGTGTTTTTAGATGCATAAAATTATCTTGCAGTGTTCTATCGGCTGGCGGATTTTGTAAGCGTTGTGCAATTTCACGTATTGATAACGATTGAGCCGACTCGCCCAATACTTTTAAGATTTCAACTTCTCGTTCTTTTAAACCATGTGGCAGGGCAGGCGATTCATGCAATGCTGCACCAATAGGCTCTTTAAAAGGAAAACGCACCAAAAATCCATCTGTTTCTTCTAAAAAAGAAGGTTCCGGTAAATTTTCATCAAGACATAATTTTAGGATGCGACGCGTACCACCACCCCAACGCTCAATTAATCCACGTCCATAAAATACTTGCGATATACGTTCATTTCTTCGACGAGAAGGGTGCCGAACACTCAATTGATCGACTGTTAGTCCACCATATAAATGACCAACGTTGTGAATTTCTAGCGCATCGTTAAAAATCATTAACGCAATATCACCAGACGGTTTTGAATAGTCGCGATGAATAATGGCGTTAATAATTGCTTCACGAACTGCTACTAATGGCAGTGCTGTTTTTTCAACGCGTTCAAATTGATTAGGGTCAAAATGTGCTGAAATAGGGATGTGTCGCCTGACAAAATCTTCTGCTGCAGATAATATTTGAAAAGCATTGCCGCGCATTTGTTTGCTGTCTAATGTCACATCCATTGTGTCGTCAACAAATCGGCCCATGCGAATGAAGCATTGCGAATAGTCAGCCGGCATTTTCTTTGCAAATAATACCATTGCGGCATTATTTAATTTATTATCTTGAGCAAGGTCAAATTGCGTTAAAATTTCATGAATATTTTCACTGTATTCTTCCTGCGGAATACTGCCTTTTGCAAGACCCGCCTTCATTGTTTTTAGTATTTCAGCCGTATCAAGATCATCAACTAAGTACCCATTGGCGTTCATGGATTCCCATGCTTTTGACAAGCCAACATACTCTAATAATAAATGCTGATATTTTTCAGATGGCATGGGGCGCACGCCAGATTCTGTTTTAAGATACGGCCTGCCTCTAAAAGTATAAGGTGCGGTTCCTTTTGTTGCTTTGCATGAGAACACAATGATAAATCTATTTGTATCAGGCATTTCAACATAATGAATTTCAATTGGTGGATACGGATCAAAGCTATTACAAAACTCCGTTAATTTTTTTCTAGTAGAGTCCGTTACCTCAGCGCCAACTATTTTTTTAGAATCTGAAATGCCGATAAAACCATAACCGCCCTTAACGTTGAGCATTCCACATAATGATTTCCCAAGCTTTTCTATCTCAGCAATCGTTTTCTTGTATTCAATTGTTCTTTGCTCGCCATGTTTGATGAGCGATAATATTTGATCAAAATCCACATGATTTCCTTATTTAAAGCTTTAGTATATCAGAAATTGTAGCATGGTCTATGCGCATAAAGACAGTGCCTCGTAGTAGATACTATCGGGGATAGTGGCGGTATAATGCCTTAATTTGGCGATTAGTTTTGGGAAAGAAGACCATGTTCCTTAATATCGTGTTGCAACCAATGCCCCTAATAATGCGATACATCCACCAATCAATGCGCTGATTGCTGGCATTTCGCCTAATATCATCCATCCTAATAAAGTTGAAAATAAAGGTAATGTGTATAGCGTCAGTATGGTTTTTGAAATGGGTGTTTCGCTGCTCATTGCAACACTCCACGCGAGATACCCTATTGCACCAGGAACAACACCCAAATAAATAACAGATGTCGTTGTATAGACTGTCGCATGCGGAATGGCGTGAATAAGCGAAGGTGTAAAAATTAACATGACCAATGTACCGGACCATGCGCTAATGGCGGCAACTTCAATGGGATGAAATTTCTTGAGTAAGGGTTTTTGTCCCACGTTATACATGCCTGCACAAAGCACTGCAATGAATAGCATAAGCATGCCTTCGTTAAAGGTGGCGTGGTGAAGTTCATTGGCGGCAATAATAAATACGCCGATGATGCTGATGGCAATACCAATCCATCGTTTAAAGCTTATTTTCTCGCTTAAAAACAGTGCTGCCCACAATATAGAAACGACGGGATTCATGCTGATAATAAAACTGGTGATGCTAGCAGAAACGGTCAGTTCACCGTAATTAAGCGTAACCATGTATATACCAATACCAAAAAATCCCAAAAAAAATAATTGTAATGCTTCTGTTAAGGTGGGTTTATGACGCACTTTTAGTCGAAAATAAAAAATCAGCATAACGACTGAAACAATGAGATAGCGAAACAAAGCCAATTCTCCAGGCGAATAGCTTTGTAGAGACACGCGAATAAAAATAAAAGACGATGACCATGAAATAATGGCAATCGTAATGGCTAATATTGTTTTGGATGAAATAGATTTTGCAGGCATGTGGGATTCTAAAATTTAATTGTAATTTACAAAGCTTAGCAGATCACGTATCCTTCCCCAAATGAATTAACGGTAAGCTTTTTCATGTCCATCACACATTTTTTACCCCTTTCAGAACCTGCAATACTCGCTTTGGCCGATGGCAGTCTATTTCACGGCATTTCCATAGGCGCATCGGGCGAAACCGTTGGAGAAGTGGTATTTAATACAGCGATGACGGGTTATCAAGAAATTCTGACAGACCCTTCCTATGCACAACAAATTGTTACTTTAACTTATCCTCATATCGGCAATGTGGGTGTTAATCCCGACGACATGGAATCTGATAAGGCCTATGCCGCAGGATTAATTATTCGCGAACTTTCTCCAGTCGTGAGTAACTGGCGTGCAACCCAATCATTGCCCGATTTTTTAAAAGAACAACATATTGTTTCGATTGCCAATATTGATACGCGATGTTTAACGCGACTTTTGCGTGAAAAGGGCGCGCAAAATGGCTGCATCATGACAGGAAAAGTTGATCCTGAAATTGTATTGCGAAAAGCCAGGGCATTTTCAGATTTAAATGGAAAAGATTTGGCGATTGAAGTGAGTTGTGCTCAAACTTACTTATATAGCGATAATGATAGTGACATTCACATCGTCGTTTATGATTTCGGCGTCAAACGCAATATTTTACGCATGCTTGTTGATCGCCGTTGCAAAGTCACTGTTGTTCCAGCGCAAACTTCCGCATCCGACGTGTTAAAATTAAAACCTGACGGGATTTTATTATCGAATGGTCCGGGTGATCCTGCTGCTTGTGGTTATGCTATAAAAAATATTCAAGAATTACTGATGAAAAAAATTCCTATTTTTGGAATTTGCTTGGGCTTTCAATTATTGGCTTTGGCTTGCGGTGCAAAAACAGTAAAAATGAAATTTGGACATCATGGCGCGAATCATCCGGTGCAAGAAAAAATCCCCTCTAGCCCTTCTTTTTCAAAGGGGGGAGGCAAAGTGTTCATCACCAGTCAGAATCATGGGTTTTGCATAGATGAAAAAACATTGCCCGCAGAATTAACAGTAACACATGTTTCATTGTTCGATGGTACGCTGCAAGGGTTTAAACATAACACATTGCCTGTATTTGCTTTTCAAGGTCACCCAGAGGCTGCACCGGGCCCGGGGGATATTGCGGGATTGTTTGATGAATTTATTGCAAAAATCCCCCCGGTTTTGCTGTCGCAAAATCGACCCCCTTTTTCAAAGGGGGTGAAATAACCATGCCAAAAAGAACAGACATAAAATCAATTCTCATCATTGGTGCTGGCCCTATTGTCATTGGTCAAGCCTGTGAGTTTGATTATTCTGGAACGCAAGCATGTCAGGCGCTGCGTGAAATTGGTTATCGCGTTATTCTAGTAAATTCAAATCCTGCAACCATTATGACTGATCCCAACATGGCCGATGCAACCTATATCGAGCCTATTAAATGGGACGTGATTGAAAAAATCATTGAAAAAGAAAAACCCGATGCATTGCTGCCAACCATGGGCGGACAAACAGCACTTAATTGTGCGCTGGATTTGGTGCGCGAAGGTATTTTGAAAAAACACAATGTGAAATTAATTGGCGCATCACGCGAAGCAATTGATATGGCCGAAGACCGTGAACAGTTTCGTCAAGCGATGAAACGCATTGGATTAAAAACACCGCGTTCTGGCATCGCGCATACAATAGATGAGGCGGTTGCTATTTTAGATGACATTGGTTTTCCTGCGGTAATTCGCCCTTCATTTACAATGGGTGGCAGTGGGGGCGGTATTGCTTATAATCGCGATGAATTTATGGGGATTTGTCAACGCGGGTTGGATTTATCACCCACTAAAGAATTATTAATTGATGAGTCAATTATCGGTTGGAAAGAATATGAGTTAGAAGTGGTGCGTGATTCCGCTGATAATTGCATTGTGATTTGTTCGATAGAAAATGTAGATCCGATGGGTATTCACACGGGTGATTCCATTACTGTTGCTCCCGCACAAACATTAACGGATAAAGAATATCAAGTAATGCGCATGGCAGCGATTGCGATATTGCGTGAAATTGGCGTTGAAACGGGCGGATCAAATGTGCAATTTGCGATTAATCCAGTTGACGGTGAAATGATGATTGTGGAAATGAATCCACGTGTATCACGTTCTTCTGCTTTAGCATCGAAAGCAACCGGATTTCCAATTGCACGTGTCGCTGCGAAATTAGCGGTGGGTTTTACTTTAGATGAATTAAAAAATGAAATTACCGATGGCAAAACACCCGCTTCATTTGAACCCACAATAGATTATGTCGTTACCAAAATTCCACGATTTGCTTTTGAAAAATTTCCGCAAGCGGATAATCGTTTAACCACACAAATGAAATCGGTTGGCGAAGTGATGGCAATTGGCTCTAATTTTCAAGAATCATTGCAAAAAGCATTGCGCGGTTTAGAAATTGGCGTAAATGGATTAGATCCTAAAATTACACTCAATAAAAATTCTGATAGTTATGAGCTGGATTGTGAACAAGCAAAAGACAGAATTAAATCTGAATTGCGTATGGCCAGTCATGAACGATTATTTTATATCGCTGATGCGTTTCGTTTTGGATTTACGCGTGAAGAGATTTTTAATCACACGCGTATTGACCCTTGGTTTCTTGTGCAGATAGAGGAATTGATTTCTATCGAAATGAGGATTGGGGATCTGGGATCGGTGATCGGTGTTGATACATTATGTTTTCTGAAAGAAAAAGGCTTTTCCGATGCGCGAATAGCAAATCTACTGCAAATCCATGAAGATGATATTCGTTCACTGCGACATGAGCTTGGCATCCACCCCGTCTACAAACGGGTTGACACGTGTGCAGCGGAATTTGCAACTGAAACAGCTTATTTTTATTCTACGTACAAGCAAGAAAACGAATGTCGTCCCAGCAATCGTGAAAAAATAATGGTTCTTGGCGGCGGCCCCAATCGCATTGGACAAGGGATTGAGTTTGATTATTGCTGCGTTCATGCAGCATTGGCAATGCGTGAATTGGGTTATGAAACCATTATGGTAAATTGTAATCCGGAAACAGTCTCAACCGATTTCCATATTTCTGATCGTTTGTATTTTGAACCTGTTACATTAGAAGACGTGTTGGAAATTGTAGCGCTTGAAAAACCCAAAGGTGTGATTGTGCAATACGGCGGGCAAACACCGTTGAAATTAGCCAGAGCATTAGAAAAAGCAGGTGTACCCATGATTGGTACATCTCCAGATGCAATTGATTTAGCAGAAGACCGCGAACGTTTTCAACAAATATTGCAAAAATTAAATTTAAAACAACCTGCGAACGGCACAGTACGTTCGAAAGAAGAAGGCTTGCGCTTTGCCAAAGTATTTGCTTACCCGTTGGTTGTGCGCCCTTCCTATGTATTAGGTGGCCGCGATATGAAAATTGTTTTTCATGAGCGCGAATTAACTGATTATATGAATCGAGCTGTTCATGTTTCACCGGCGCATCCTTTATTACTCGATCATTTTCTAGATGATGCAATTGAAGTGGATGTTGACGCAATAAGTGACGGCAAAGACGTTTTTATTGCAGGCATTATGGAGCATATTGAACAGGCGGGTGTGCACTCGGGTGATTCCACTTGCGTATTCCCAGCACACAGTTTAAGTGAAAAAATTCAAAATCAATTACGTGAACAGATGACGCAATTGGCGATTGCATTGAAAGTGGTTGGATTGATGAATGCGCAGTTTGCTATTAAAAGAAGTGTCAGTGATCAGTGTCAGGATGAGATTTTTGTGCTTGAAGTAAATCCAAGAGCGTCACGCACTGTACCTTTTTTAGCAAAGGCGACGAGTTTGCCACTGGTGAAAATAGCAACCTATTGTATGGCTGGTCTCTCGCTTTCCGAAGCTTTTATTCATGCCCATGCTGATACTGACACTAACACTGATTATATTTCTGTCAAAAAATCCGTTTTTCCTTTTGCCAAATTCCCTGGCGTTGATCCTATTTTAGGTCCTGAAATGCGTTCAACCGGTGAAGTGATGGGCATTGCAAAAACAGTAGGGCAGGCATTTTTAAAAGCAGAGCAGGCGACGAGCAGTAAATTGCCACAATCAGGTAAAGCATTTATTAGCGTGCGTGATGCAGACAAATCACGCGTTATTCCCATTGCCAAAAAATTAATTAAAATGGGGTTTGAAATTGTATCAACTTCAGGGACTGCTGCAATATTACAAACAGCTGGATTAGTGTGTGAATTGGTGAATAAAGTAGAAGAAGGTAGGCCGCATATTGTGGATCGCATGCGCAATAACGAAATTCAATTAGTCATTAATACAACGGAAGGCGAAAAAGCCATTGCAGATTCTTACATTATGAGGCGCAGTGCAGTTGAGCGAGACATTTGTTACACTACGACGCTTGCTGGTGCCGACGCGGTTTGTATGGCGATTGAAACAAAAGAAATTGGTGATGTAGTGAGTTTACAACATTTAAAAAAATGAGATCGGTTTTGTGCCAGCAAAATCGAGGGGATTTTTAATTTGCGAGGATTTTATGCAACTGACACCCATGACTATCGAAGGTCATCAAAAATTACAACACGAATTAGAACATTTAAAAAGAATTGAGCGTCCTTTAATTATCGCAGCGATTTCTGAAGCCAGGGCACATGGTGATTTAAAAGAAAATGCGGAATATCACGCGGCGAAGGAGCGACAAAGTTTTATTGAGGGACGTATTCGTGATCTTGAAGGAAAATTATCACAGTGTCAGGTAATTGATGTCACAAAAATAAATAATGAAGGTAAAGTTATTTTTGGATCGACGGTGACATTGTTAAATATTGATACTGATGAGCAAGTGATTTATCAAATTGTGGGTCTTGACGAAGCGGATATTAAATTAAATAAAATCTCCGTGAGCTCGCCCGTTTCACGTGCAATGATTGGTAAAATGCAAAGCGATGAAATCATAGTGCAATCACCGAAAGGTGAAGTGGTTTATGAAATTGTGAAGGTTTTGTATATCTAGCATTTGCCTAATTAAAAATAACACGCTAAAGTAAGCGCTTTCATTTCTCGAGGTGATCATGAGTTTATTATCGTTACTGGGTATTTCAACAGCACACGCAGCGACAACAGCAGCTGCACCTGAACAAGGCGGTTTTTTATCCGTATTGCCTATGTTAATTATTTTTATTGCTGTTTTTTACTTTCTGCTTATCCGTCCACAATCAAAACGCGCGAAAGAACAACGTCAATTGCTGGATAGTTTAACAGTAGGTGATGAAGTGTTAACGACAGGTGGTATTATTGGTCGTGTGACTAAATTGCGCGACAGCTATATTGTGTTGGTTATTGGAAAAGACATAGAAATGACTTTTCAAAAAGGGGCGGTGGCATCTATCTTGCCTAAAGGAACAATGGAATCAATTTAGTGACAGTGTCGATCAGTGTCAGTACGCGCATACTGACACTGATCCCTGACACAGAGACCCAACTATGAACCAATATTCTCTCTGGCGTTATATTCTCATTTTATTTCTCATTATCTTCGGCGCCATTTTTGCTGCACCGAACTTATATGGCACCGATCCAGCCATTCAAATTCAACCTAAAAATGGCCAAGCGGTTTCTGCCGATACTGTTTTTCAAATTGAAAAAACATTAGCAGCACAAAATATTCCTGATCTTGCCGTCACACAACAACCTACGGGTTTATTAATTCGTTTTAAAAGTTCTGAAGATCAGCTGAAAGCATTAAGCTATATTCAAGCAGAATTAAATGAAGGCTATTCCGTTGCAATTAATTTAGCGCCGAAAACACCGCATTGGTTGCGTGCTTTGGGTGCTGAACCGATGAAATTAGGCTTGGATTTACGCGGCGGTATCCACCTTCTTTATCGCGTTGATACTTCTGCGATGTTAAAGGAACGTTTAGCCAGCGATATTAATTCCATGAGTGAAACATTACAGACGGCGCAAATTCGCTATGCCAATATTTCTGTTTTGCCAGGCGATAATAAAAACGCCGCAGGTGCGATTGAAATTGCTTTTCGCACGGCACAAGATCGCGATCATGCATTATCATTGCTGCAAGGAAATAATATTTACGCGGATTATCAGTTCTCATCTTCGCAATCTAATAATCAATATTTAATAACAGCGAATTTTACGCAACAAGCCGCAGTCACTTTAGATGAACAAGCTGTTACGCAAAATTTAACAACACTTCGAAATCGTGTGAATGAATTGGGTGTGAGTGAACCTGTTATCCAACAGCAGGGCAAAAATCAAATTAGCGTTGACTTGCCTGGCATCCAAGATACTGCCCGTGCAAAAGAAATTATCGGTAAAGTGGCTACCTTGCGCTTTCAACTGGTTGATACAAAAAATGATCCTGCTACGGCGGCAAGCTCCGGCATTGTTCCCTTTGGTGATGTGTTATATCAATATGAGGGACAACCTTATTTATTAAAAAGTGATGTTGTCTTGCATGGTAAATCTATTTTAAATGCCGCAACGATTACGGGTGATGATGGTCGGCCTGCGGTGAATGTCCGATCCAGCGGCAGTGAAGTGTCCCGTTTTAATCAAATTACCGCTGAAAACGTGGGTAAACCGATGGCAACGGTTTATGTTGAAACGAAAGCCGTGCAACAAATTGTCGACGGAAAAATTGTCATATCAGAGCGACAATTTCCGAAAGTGATCAATATCGCCACCATTATTAGTGCACTGGGTAATTCATTTCAAATTTCTGGACTTGAGTCAAATTATGCAGCGAAAAATTTAGCCTTGTTATTGCGTTCGGGGGCGTATTCAGCGCCGATTGCGATTATTTCAGAAAATACTGTTGGCCCGAGTTTAGGAAAAGACAATATTCGTGCAGGACGCTTAGCATGCGAAATGGGATTATTATTTGTTGCTTTATTTATGCTGTTTTATTATCGTTTATTTGGGTTGGTTTCTGATATTGCATTATCGTTAAACGTTGTTTTTATCGTCGCGATTATGTCACTGTTAGGCGCCACATTAACCTTGCCTGGGATTGCCGCGATCGTATTAACGGTCGGAATGGCAGTTGATGGAAACGTCTTAATTTACGAACGTATTCGCGAAGAATTGCGTAACGGCGCATCAGTTCAGGCTTCTATTTTTGCTGGGTATGAGCGCGCTTTTATTACAATTGTTGATGCCAATGTCACGACATTAATTGTGGCGATTATTTTATTTGCGCTAGGCACAGGTGCGGTGCAAGGTTTTGCAATCACCTTAATTATTGGATTAATGACGTCGATGGTGACGGCGATATTTTTTACGCGCGCTGCGATTAATTTAATTTATGGCAAGAAACGTGCGGCGAAGTTGTCTATCGGCATGCGTGCCTAATATAATGCACAGAAACGCACTCGGAAGGGCGCGTGTGATTCTCGCAAGGAATTTATTGTTATGGCGAGATTTGCACGCAGGCTTCCGCCAGCGCTTCTGTGATAATTGAGATGAGTATTGTCCATGGAATTCTTCAAAGCAAACCCCACCATCCCTTTTATGAAACAGCGCTGGATTGCTGCCGCCATTTCTTTGATAATATTCGCTTGTTCAATTTTGTCCTTATGTTTTAACGGATTAAATTTGGGTTCCGATTTCACCGGCGGTACACAAGCGCAAGTGTCATTTACACAACCCAGGAATGTCAATCAATTGCGAACGCAATTGGCAGCTGCTGGGTTTACACATGCCCTTGTGCAATCTTATGCACAAAAAACAGGAACAGGGTCACAAAATATGTATTCCGTGCGTTTGGGTTTGGAAAAAACGGTATCAACAGATCAATTAAAAGAAAAATTATTGTCAGCAATGCCTGGCGCACATATGAATTCATTGGAATATATTGGTCCAACCGTGGGTAAGCAATTAATGACGAATGGCATTTTAGCCGTTGTTTTAGTATTTATTGGCACGATGATTTATATTGCATTGCGATTTGAATATCGATTTGCATTGAGTGCGGCTATTGCTTTGGTGCACGATCCTGTTTTAATTTTAGGATTATTTTCCTTCTTCCATGTCGAATTTAATTTAATTGTGTTAACGGGATTATTAACGGTTATTGGCTATTCATTGAATGACACGATTGTGGTTTATGATCGTGTGCGTGAAAATTTTAGAAAAATTCGTAAGAGCACGCCACTGGAAGTGATGGATTTATCGATTAATCAAACTTTATCACGAACTATTATGACATCAGGTTTAACGTTGGTTGTGGTGGTTTCGTTATTCATATATGGTGGGCCCAGCGTGCATGAATTTTCATTGGCGATGATTATTGGCATTGTTGTTGGAACGTATTCATCGATTTATATTGCAGGATCACTTGCAGTTGCTTTTGGCTTAACGCGAGCGAATTTAATTCCCGCACCGAAAGTCGTTGATGAGATGCCTTAATGCCTTATGCATTTTTGGATTCCCCGCAACGATATCCCCCGTTTGTAAATAATGGTCACCATCGTTAAAGTCTGACACAATGCCGCCGGCTTCTTGAATCATTAATGCGCTTGCTGCCATATGCCAAATTTTTAAATTAGACTCCCAAAATCCGTCAAGTCGTCCACAAGCCACATAAGCAAGATCAAGCGAAGAGCTGCCATCACGTCGAACATCAGTGCAGTGTGTAAACACATTTTTAAATTCATTTAAATAATTATTAATATTGTTTCCGCTTTTTTCGAGCGGAAAGCCGGTGCCAATGAGTGCGGTATCCATTTTTTCTGCATGGCTGACATGAATGCGCTGATCATTGAGATAGGCACCTTGTCCACGCGCACTGGTAAATAAATCATTGCGAAAAGGATCGAAAACAAGCCCAAGCTCAGTAATATTATTTCGCATAAGGGCGATGGTAATTGAAAACTGCGGATAACCTTGCATAAAATTGCGTGTGCCGTCGAGAGGGTCAATTACCCAATAATATTCATGATTATTTTTAGGATTGCTAATGCGACCACTTTCTTCTGCAAGAATGCCATGATCAGGATACGCTTTTTGGATATGATCAATAATAATTTCTTCAGATATTCTATCGACCTGCGTTACAAATTCATTTGAATTTTTTGAAGCAACTTCGATTTTATCAACTTGCGTCAGTGCGCGTAAAATAGTTTTGCTCGCCTCGCGTGCGGCGTTGATGGCGACTGGGAGCATGGGATGCATCATAAGCGGGAATCCTTTCCAAAAGCTTAGTTTATAGTTAAAGGTTGATCAACGGCAACAACTCCCTGAGAATCTTGGGATTGGCAGCTGCGATATTGCCGCGCGCTAAATAGGTTTCACCCCCTTGAAAATCAGAAACAATGCCGCCGGATTCTTTAATCATCAATGAAGCTGCTGCCATATCCCATATTTTTAAAGTAGATTCCCAAAACCCATCTAATCGGCCGCAAGCCACATAAGCAAGATCAAGTGCTGCAGAACCTGCTCGTCGAATATCGCTGCATTGCATAAAAACATTTTCAAATGTCTTTAAATAGTTTTTAGTATTTTTCTTGTCGAGGCGTGGAAAGCCAGTGCCGATTAACGCATCTTTCATTTTTTGAGCGGGACTGATGCGCATACGACGACTATTGAGATAAGCGCCTTGTCCACGGGTTGCGGTAAATAATTCTTGGCGAATAGGGTCGTAGACAAGACCCAACTCCACTACATTTTTTTTTATTAATGCGATTGAGATAGAAAATTGCGGATAGCCTTGCATAAAATTACGCGTGCCATCAAGGGGGTCAATCACCCAGCAATATTCTTCATTTTGATTATTTTGATGACCGCTTTCTTCAGCCAATATAGCGTGATGCGGATACGCCTTGTGAATCGTTTCAATAATAATTTCCTCAGACACTCTGTCGACTTGCGTTACAAAATCATTGGGGTTTTTTTCAGTGATTTCGATTTTGTCCATTTGATCCAGCGCGCGGAGCATGATCTTGCTCGCTTGTCTTGCTGCTTGAATTGCAATATTGAGCATCGGATGCATCATAGGGATCACCTGTACGTTTGGGGGAAAATTATTATTAAAGAGCAAATTTGATCGTGCAGAATAGCAAAATTTAATGGCTTGGTATAGGATGAAATGGTCTATTTGCTAATTAAAAGGGGGTTTGCCTCTATGCCTAAATTGCTATTGATGGATGCGGAAACGTTTACGAATGATAATGCTGGGTTTAATTTACTGCGTAAACTGATTAAAAACTTTGAAATAAAGCCGGGTAGCCTTATTTTCGGGATTGTGAAACAGAAAGATTCTCTGCGTCTGCCAGTGTTGATTAATGATCTACTTAATTTGACAGGACACACTGCGTTTACAGTTGAATATAAAGATTCTCTGTCGCAGTCAATAGAATTGTTTCAAAAGAAAACACCATTATTTCCAGTAGAAGAAACAGCCAATATTATGTTGATTTCAAATGATCAGGCTTTAGCGCAAGAAGCTGTTACGTTAAAGTGGGGTGGAATTAATTCAAAAATAAGGACTTCGGGTGAGTTATCTGGACTGCTTGGCTTGCGAGATTGGATGAATCGGAAAAATAGCGTGGGTAATTCGAGTTTTTTTAAAGAATCATTTCCGGGTAGGTTTGATATTCCCAAACAAACAAAAATTGAGCCCGCAGGAAAGGGGTGTTGTTGATAAAATTCGTAAGGATGATCAAGAAAAACAATTCTCTTGTTTTGACAAGCCTGAATAATGAGTGGATAATTTTGATTTTCTCAGATGGCGGAGCATTTTTCGTAGGGACGGTCACGACACGATAAATGAGGTGTTTGATGCAACATCCACGTACAGACTCAACCGAGTCAACTACAAGTTTACAAACCATCTACTCCGGTTATGGTGCAGATGAGATACAACGTTCAAGGGAAACAGCTTCTATTGAATTGCATGAACAGAGTGCAGCATACTGGAAACACTGTTGCTGGATGATGCTTTGTATTCCTAATGCAATGGTTCAAGTACCGACATTAAGTCTTTTATGGACTGCTTCAATGTGTTTATGTGGTATGTTGGCAGACCTTGAGTCTTTTGATGATGACTTTGCGGCTTTAAAAATGGCTGGCTGTGATAATAGATTTTATTGTTTTATGCCTTTCGAAAGAATGGCAATTACAGCAAAAGACGATGGAATTTGTCTACCGGTTGCATCAATCTATCTTCATTATGGCTTATGTATGGAAGCTTCCCGTAAAGTTGCAATCGCTCACAACCAACTGGATGCATTAGATGTTATTGCTCCCCCTATGTCCATGCGATAAATTATGCTAAACCGTGTTCGCATTGTTTTAGTTAACACAACACACCCTGGCAATAAAAGCGCGGCACAGATGCAATGAATGTTATGGGTGTATTGCCTAATTTTACAGGTACGCTTATACATGATCACTGGAAACCTTATTACACTTATACTTGTTTGCATGCGCTGTGTAATGCCCATCATATTAGAGAATTAGAATATGCAGCAGTTGAAGATAAACAAATCTGGTCTGCGAGTATGCAGTCATGATTGTGTGAAATAAATGACGCAGTTAATAATACAGACGTCGGTGCATTAACCAAAACGCTTTGCATTGAGTATGAAAAAAATACGATGACATTATTGCAGCTGGCGAAAAAGAATGTCCTTTGCCTGAGCCAGTAATAATTAACGGCAAAAAAAGAAAGGCAGAATAAAAAAATCAAAATCGAGAAATTTACTTGAGCGACTTCGAGATTTCAAAGAAGACACACTGCGATTTATGCATAATCCTCTTGTGCCATTTACAAACAACGCAGGTGAAAATGATTTACGGATGATAAAGGTACAGCAAAAAATATCAGGCTGTTTTCGCTCAATGGAAGGTGCTTATATGTTTTGCAGAATACGAAGTTATATTTTAACATGTCAAAAACACGACGTTAAAATAACGGACGCTTTAGATCTATTATTTCAGGGAAAAATGCCAGATTTTATAAATGTTTTGCTAAATTAGACTGGGATTGGCTGAACAGTTACGATTAAAGCATTATAAGGTTGTAGGTAGACTATCGGCTGATAATTATAATTTGATTGGTATTGAACATTCGCAGAAATCATTAATGGCACAACTTAAAAAAGGAGCGGCATCGATTGGCGCAAATGGTGTTATTCATATTCATACGGGTATGATGTAAACAACGGCTGAGGCAATACTAGTGAAATAGTCTGTTGTTTCACAGGGACACTTATAGGATGTCTATAAGTGTCCGGCTATAAAGAAATCTTGTTTTACAGGGACACTTATAGTATCCTTATAAGTGTCCGGCTATGCAAAAGGTTAATATGCGCGATATTGTAGGTAGAAAATCAGAGATTAAAGAATTAGAGGATGTATTTCTATCTAATCGGGCTGAATTTGTCGCCGTTTATGGTAGAAGGCGTGTTGGTAAAACCTTTTTAATCAAGACGTTCTTTCAATCTAAAAAATGCATTTATTTTCAAATGACAGGTATCTACAAAGGATCCCTGGATAACCAATTGCTGCAATTTTCAAAGGAATTAGGACGGGCATTTTATCATGATGCGGCAATGAAGATCCCGTTAGCCTGGATGGAAGCTTTTGAAGAATTGTTTTCAGCTATCAAATTAGTTGAGAAAAATAAAAAAATTATTCTATTTTTTGATGAGCTCCCATGGATGGCTACCAGAAAATCTGGTGTGGTATCAGCACTGGAATACTTTTGGAATAGACATTGGTCAGATAATAAAAGAATTAAGTTAATTGTTTGTGGATCAGCAGCATCCTGGATTATTAAAAAAATTGTTCGAAATCGTGGTGGTTTACATAATCGTGTTACAAAGAAAATGAGATTGTTGCCATTTAATCTTCATGAAACCTATCTTTTTTTAGAAAAGCATAAATTGCTTTTCAGCCGTAATCAAGCACTAAAAATTTACATGATTATGGGAGGAGTTCCATTTTATCTTATCCAACTAAAAAAAAGCAGCTCAATTGATCAAAATATAAATAAACTTTTTTTCGATCCTAATGGTTTTTTATTTGATGAGTTTGATGATATTTTTTCATCATTATTTGACAATTCTGATCAATATGAGGAACTTATTACGTTAATTTCAAAAAGCCATGATGGTTTATCTCGAAAGGATCTGGAGGAGAAAAATAAATTAACTGGAAAGGGTGGTAGACTCACAAAGAGATTAGAGAATTTAGAAAATGCCGGATTTATTAAGGCTTATATTCCATTTTCACATAAAAGACTTGGTATTTTTTATAGAATTAGTGATCCGTATTGTTGTTTTTATATAAGATGGATAAAACCCATAAAAAATAAATTACAACAAGATTCTACATCTGCGCATTGGACGAAAATTATCAATACGCCGGAATATTATAATTGGATGGGCTATGCATTTGAAAATGTTTGTTACCAACACTTAAGAGAAATAAAAGTGGCATTATCGCTTGAAGAAAGCAGTATGGCATCACCCTGGAGACACACATCAAAAAAAGGCACATCTGATCATGGTGCCCAAGTTGACTTGCTTTTTGATAGAAATGATCGGGCAATAACAATTTGCGAAATTAAATATACTGATCACCCATTTGTAATTGATAAAGAATACGCTGCAAAATTGATAAAAAAAATAGAAATATTTAAAAAAATGACGCACACAAAAAATCAGATTTTTTTAGCAATTATTGCTGCATCAGGTATTAAGCAGAATATGTATTCGGAAGAGTTAGTTAACAATATTGTCACTAGTGATGATTTGTTTTAATCTGGATCAAAAAACACTCGAAAAAAATCATTAATTTCGCAGCTTAAAAAAGAAGCGCCATCGATTAGTAAAAATGGTGTTATCCATATTCACACAAGTCTGACGCAGACAACGGTTGAAGCTGTCCTTGTGAAATAGTTATTTATTTTTGAGGATAGGTTGTGGGTTCTGTTAGCAGCCCCCGATATTGCACAAAAGATTTTTAACGGATAATCATGAAGACTACAGGCGAGATGTACAGACTCACTTCATATTGGAAAACTCTAGCTTTGACAGTAATGGGTAATTGGTGTACAATTTCCATTTCCTCGGATGGGAGACGGTTTTTCATAGGGACAGTCATGACAAAATAAATGAGGT
>MGXX01000084.1:39831-41178 GCA_001801515.1 Gammaproteobacteria bacterium RIFCSPHIGHO2_12_FULL_38_11 | reverse complement strand
TGACTCATTTCTAACCCCCAATTAGGGGCTATTATCTCTCATTTTTTTTAAAAGTGGTGGTCTAAATTGTGGGGGTCATTATACTTCGTAATGATGCAATGTTATTTATTCGATAAAAAAAGCGATTATAGTTGATTGCATTTTCTCTGCAATACGCGGCCTTTGTTAATCCACTGCGAGGAAAAGCAACAAGATGTTTTCTCCAGAAGTGTTCATCTTCATGTGCGTATTGTGAGGCATGAGTTGTTTTATTTGTTTCTAATGCTGTTTTCATTGCTGTTCCTTGGTTGATAAAGCAAGAACAACAGGTTCGCAGAAAATTTAAATTAGTGGAAGCGCGTGGTTGGTTGATCGCTTACAAATAATCGTCATCAAGTTTTATTAAAAGCTTTTGAAAAAAATTCGGCGCGATTTAATCATAAAATACCGAAATTAAAAAAATTAAAACCGGTTTATATTAATCCGCCAAAAAATGAATCAGAAATAAATTTAGAAGAAAAAATGATTTACAAAAAGGAGAGATTATGGCTTAATTTTACTGTAAAATTTATCAAAGATTTTGTCTCAAATCCGCTGGCACATTCCGCTAGACTGTGAAAGTTTCTGTGTTGATAATTAGTCAGTTAAAATAAATTCAATTTCATTTCGTATCATCAAAAAAATATAATTCTCCTTTTTTAGATGATGAATCCATCTTTTTAATTCATTAAACGCATATTCACCAGTATTTAAACGACAATCAAATCGAATACCCGTTTTTGACATATCGATAAACTCCCATGGATGCATAAACAAAATAAGATTCTCAATATTTTTTAGGCGAAAACGTGTTAAGAAAAATGGGAGGCGAAAACAAATACAACAAAATGAAACGATGATACGTTGAAGTCCAGGTGTGACGGGTACTTTATAACGACGTGATATTTTATACTTTGCAATAGAAGAATCTATTTTAAAACCGTTTTTTATCAATATTGGTAAGTAGGCATCTGGAAAACTTAAATTGGGTGCTCTAAAGGAAATGACGGATGCATATTGCCGTAGTACAGCTGCTGCGGTTTTAATTTCATATTCGGCTTCTGAATAAGACATTTGATCAAAACGGCGATGTGTATGTCCATGACATGCAAGCTCATGACCTTCATTCACTATTCTGTGCATTAAATTTGGGAAAAGTTCAGCCATTTGTCCTGTTACAAAAAAAGTCGCTGCGATATTTTCAGATGCAAATAAATCTAGTAATTTTGGCATACCTTCTTCCATACCTTTTACGGTAGAAAGGTAAGGTGGGCAATCTTGTTCAACATCAATGGTTATAAATACTTTTTTCATAGCACAAGATCCATT
>MGXX01000084.1:23260-39821 GCA_001801515.1 Gammaproteobacteria bacterium RIFCSPHIGHO2_12_FULL_38_11 | reverse complement strand
CATTGAGCAGTGCCGAAACACGCTCTGGAGTATATTCTAAGGATTTTTGATAAGCATTATTTTTTATTGTTAACTTCGTTTGATCTGACATCTGCATCACGCGATTCATGGCGTCTAATAGTGCTGCCGTATTCTCACATTCAAATAATAGACCGTTAATATTATCGGTAATAATTTCTCGCGGACCGCCGCAATTACTGGCAATCACTATAGATAAAGTTTGCATGACTTCAACAATAATTTTTCCAAATGCTTCAGAGCGTGATGGTACTATAGTTGCTATTGCTTTTGAGGAAATTTCGCTTGGATTTTTAATAAACCCAGGAAGCAATATTTTTTCCGCCAGGTGAAGCGATTTTATCAGTTTTTGCAAGGATTTTCGTCGTGATCCGTCACCAAAAATAATGAGCTTAACCTTAGGGTTGTTTTTGGAAAAAATCGAAAATGTGTTAATTAAAAAGTCAAATCCTTTGACGTGTTCAAGCCTACCTGCCGCAACAAAAAAATGATCATTTTCAAATGGATAATCAGATAAAGCGGAGTTGCTTGATATGCTATTAGATAATAGAAAAAACTTCTTTGCATCAGCGTGACATGTCGTTATCACTTCATTCATAAGAGCATGACTGACTGTGATAATGCAATCAGCACGTTCAACAAAGCATTTCGTCATAAATCGTACAGTGCCTGATACAATACGGTAAATAAATTTTTTATTTAAAAAAAATGGATTGCCATTCGCTGGAATGATGTGGCTGTCTATTCGAGCATACCACTTAAATTTTCTTTTTTGATTTGTAAATACGCTTATGAAAACAAGAACAAATGCAGAGACATCTGTATAGGTAATGACGATATCCGGATTTTCATTTTTTAAAAATTGCTGTGTTCTATAAGTGTAATAAAAAAATAAAAGGGGTTTTAATATTTTGGCAACAAGGGTGTGTGATTTGAAAATATAAAGCCAAAAACCATTATTTTTGGATTTCTCCAGGTTTACTGTGCCAGTGTATAGCTCACCTGCGTGTAAAAATGGACAAATTAAATGGTGTAATTTTTTGCTTAGAAAAGGATAGATATCCAATAACGATTTTTCTACGCCACCACAGTTTAATGAAGGTATGATATGTAGTATCTTGGGCATTGTCTTTCCTAACAAAACCATATCGAGCCACGCCATAACATTAAACCTAGATTCTGCAGTTAAACCCGTAGCGAGAACGTTTAAGCGATGAATATGCGTTGGATTTTTGAAAAAATTTTTGAAATCGTATTCACCCACACGGTGAAAAAATTTTTTCAAAAATTCAATGCAGATTCAGAAGCTTAAGCGTTCGTAGTAGGGTTTAACTGCAGAATCTAGGTTAAAGCTTTTTATGAAAATTTGCACCTACCATACCCGCGAATTAGCGTTATTTTTAGGTGCGCTTTTCTCGGCACACCCGCGGTCGTTTTTTGCTATCTTGCGTGTACCACCAAAATCAGCTACCCTAATCTGAATATCAAATTCAAATTCAGAGGGCATTTTGGAATCACTAATTCGATATTTCCAACCCCCAAAAAAGAGTTATTTTCTGTTTGGGCCCCGCGGTACGGGTAAATCTACCTGGGCGAAACAATTTTATCAATCTGCAGCTATTCTAGACTTATTAGACCCAGAGAGCTACCGTCTTTATAAAGCAGCACCCGAACGTCTTAATGATTTTATTCAAACCTATCAGAAAAATACCACCACCTTTATTATTGATGAAGTTCAAAAATCTCCTGAATTGTTGAGTGTAGTTCATCAACTTATTGAGCGCAATAAAAAATATCAATTTGTATTAACAGGTTCTAGCGCACGAAAATTAAAACGTTCAGGCGTTGATTTATTGGGTGGGCGTGCACAACTGAAAACGATGCATCCGTTTATGCCATCAGAATTGGGCGATCAATTTTGTTTGAAAACAGCAATGCAGTTAGGACTGCTGCCATTGATACAAAATTCTGTTGATCCTGTGGGTGATTTAAAAGCCTATATTACTTTGTATATGAAAGAAGAAGTACAGCAGGAAGGCTTGGTAAGAAATATCGACCAATTCGCACGTTTTTTGGAGGCCATCAGTTTTTCTCAAGCCTCCGTCATTAATTTTACTAATATTGCGCAAGAATGTTCCGTGAGCAGTAAAACAATCGAAAATTATGTGGGAATTTTAGAAGATTTGTTGCTCAGTTTTCGTTTGCCAGTATTTACTAAAAAGGCAAAGCGACGCTTGGCAACCACACCAAAATTTTATTATTTTGATGCAGGCGTCTATGTTTCTGTTCGACCAAAAGGACCAATGGATGATGTTTCTGCAATGCACAGCCCTGTTTTAGAAACTATCGTTGCGCAAACACTGCGAGCATGGATTGATTATTCAACAAAAGAAGGAAAATTATTTTTTTGGCGTTCCAAATCAGGTTTAGAAGTTGACTTTATTGTTTATGGTGAAATTGGTTTTTATGCAATCGAAGTAAAAAACACGAGTCGTCTACATCGCGAAGATTTGAATGGGTTGATCGAATTTAAAAAAGATTATCCCAATGCAGAGTGTATTTTGCTATGCCATTGCAAAGAAAAAATGCGTAATGATCATAATATATTGTGTTACCCGATAGAATCATTTTTAAAAGCAATTAAACCCAATCAGTCGTTGCCGGCCTAAACGCTTGCATATTTATGTGATTTATGAAAATTTTTGCCTATATTGCTAACGAAATCCTACTTTATGTAACATTATTTTTTAGCGTGCTATTTATTGTGCTGCTGGGGAACTACACCTCTAGTTTTTTGAACAGGGCAGTCGATGGATATATCGGTTTATCCACAGTGATAAAATTACTGTGTTTCATCACTCCTGGAATCATCGTACTTATTCTCCCAATAAGCGTTTTTGGAGGTATTTTCGTGGCTTTTAGGCAGCTTTGTATTAGAAATGAGTTGATTGTTATTTTCGCTTGCGGGATTTCCTGGAAAAAACTTTTTGCTTGTTTGCTCATTCCAGTGAGCTTGTTGACCGCCTTAACCGTGATTTTAAGTTTTATCATCGTCCCAAGCTCTTCAGCGAATTTTCAAACACTTTATCAGAAAGCGGCAGTAAAATCTATTCAGTATATTCAACCCAAAAAATTTTATAGTATGGGGAAGGGGGAGGAAATGCTGTTTAATTATAACAAAAAAACACAAAAAAAAGAAATTATTATACTGTTTTTTCGTAAAAATAACGTTTCTGTTATTTATTCACCTGATTATTCAATAGAACAGTTTGAACACGGAAATTTTTTAAGTATGCATGATGGATGGGAAGATGTTTTAAATACAGAAAATAAATCGATTAAAAAACTTAATTTTGACAGTGGGTTATTGCGCTTAGATTCCACTAAAAATGCATTAAATTTGACCATAGCAGCACTGGGTACAGAAAAATTACTTCATCATCTGAGAAGGGCGTCAGAAGTTGAACTGGGATGGAGGCTGTTTACTGGCTTTTTGCCATTGATCATGTTGTTTTTTGTTTTTCCATTTTGTGGGGATATTACGAAAAAAAATACGCATTTAATTACGATCCTTGCAATTGTTTGTTTTTTTGGTTTTTGTATTATATCTTCAGTGATAAAAAATATGCTAACAACGCAAGAATTACCGCTATGGTTTGGGTTTGAGATTCCTGGTTTAATTGTGTTTCTTATTGGTGCTGCGTGGATATTTTTTAAAGACAAAGGGTGAGAAACAATTGGCTGCTAGCTTAATTCAAAACTATATCTGCAAACGCTTATTATTTAAAGTCAGTTTAACATTAATAATTTCATCGGGCCTTTTTTTTATTGTCTTTATCATGCTTTGGTCACCAGCAATGATTACTAACGGCTGGAACGAATTTCAAATTTGCTTATTTATGCTATATAAGATTCTGCCGTTTCTAGGTGACACCTATCCCGCCGCTATCGGGATTGGAACGTTGATGACTTTTTCGTCATTAGCACAAAGTAATGAGCTTGTTATATTGCGCGCATTTGGTTTTTCTAAAATTGATTTTATTAGAATAATTCTGCCCTTTGTGACTATGCTTGCGCTTTTTGGATTTTTTTTGATTGCTTATTTTGGTCCCGTGGGATACAACTTATCTGCAAAGATCAAAATTAATTCGACTGTTTTTCAATCAGCATGGATCAAGCAAAAAAATAGTATTATTTATATTAAGAAAATAGGAAAAAGAAAATTATATGACATCACAATACTTAATTTAAAAAATACCGGAATAAAAAATTTATATACAGTCAAAAAGGTAATCGCAGGAAATTCATCTCAGCTTTATGCTATTTTAGTAAAAAATTATAATCACGATAGTGTCGCTCAAGAATTCATTCGGAAATTAACTGTGCCTGATTTCTTCCCCCGAGCAAATTTCTTGCGTTTACTTCAAGAGTCAGAAAAAAGATTAACTATACTTCAACTCTACCATATTATTAGAATACAAAAAAAAATGGGTTTAAATTCGAGGATTTATCAATTTCAATTTTATCAAATGATTTTATTACCGTTTTTTACCGTGATTTTAATGTTTATGGTGATGCCATTTGCTTTCAAAGAGAATAGATCAAATGACTCAATGAAAAATATTATTTTAGGTTTAATGATTGGCCTTGTTTTTTATTTTTTCGATCAAATTTCTTTTCCGCTAGTGGTGATTTTGAAATTTCCTATGTTTTTAGGTGCATTGATAGCCCCTATATCAATTTTTATTTTTTGTTTGGGATATTTGTGTTTCACATAAGAATTTAATATTTATAAATACACAACTATGAAGACAGAAATACCATAAAAAATACCAGCAATCATATCCACACAATAATGAAACCTGCCGAAAATAGTCGAAATAATTAAACCCAGTGCTACTGGCGTAATAAAATAAAAAAACAGTGTGTGCACATGCCAGGAAACCAATAATATTAGGGTAGCAACTGCTGTATGTGTACTTGGAAAAGCAGTTCCATGAGCAGAACCATTTTCTACGATCAAATGGGTCATGCGATATATTTTGCCATCACACATCGGCGATTTAATTTTATCAAAGAGTGTTCTTGGGCTTAACACTGGAACAAACGCATGCGTGAAAAAGCCGACAATAAAACAAATAATTCGGCAAATTCAAACTGATAAAATGCTAGGTGACTAACATTACAATAAAAATAAAATGGTATTCCATATAACAATAAAATATGAGAAAAATAACATAAATGCAATATTTCTGATAGCCAATATGAATTGAATGTTTCACTTAAGTTAATACAAGGATAATAGCTACTAAATAATTTTTTTTCAAAACTAATAATATGATCATCCAGTGGGTTCATATAAAAAGCACGACTTAATAAGCCAGCATTAGCGTAAAAAAAGAAAATTAGAAATAGTGGAAACCAATCAGCAAGTATTTTGAATATAATATTTTTCGATTTCAGGTAAAATAAACTTGCAGTTAGTAATATGACGAACATATTCATTATTAAATAGTTTTTCCATTGACTATCTTGCTTTTGTCGACTAAAAAAATAATCAAGCTGGCCATGTTGAGATAGCAAAGACACAATATGTAACTATTTATAAGGTTCAATTAATGTTTCCAGGGATGTTTAGACTTCAATGGATTGTTCATTTAATAAGGCAATTACTTGCTTTTCTGTTATCGTTTCACCATGTTGTGCAGCAATTTTTAAAATCGCTTGCACTTCTTTACTTTGATTGGTTTGTTCAGGTGCTTCGCCTTTATGCAATTGTGCCACAAGGCGTTTTGCCAGCTTATTAATCGTTGGATCCTGCGATAAGGCTAATATTGGTATTGCAACACCAAATGATTGCTCAATGGCATTGGCCAGCTCAACTCCCATCAGTGAATCCATTCCTATACTCAATAACGACTCATTAACGTCAATTTTTTCAGGTGCAATATATAAAATTTTTCCAATTTCATATCTTAACATTTCAACAACATCATTTTCGGTTAATGTGCCATCTGTAATTTTCTGACGAATGTTTGTGTGTTTTTCATTATGCTGAGAATCTGCTTCATCTTCGTTAGAGAAGAGTAATTCAAATTTGGATGAACCTGCATTTATAAAACGTTTGAGCGTTTTGGTATTTAAATCTGAAATGATCGCGCCCGTGTGATTATGTTGCTCTAATAGTAATTGCTCCAACGATGCAAGCGCTTGTGTTGAGGTTAGAACGGGCATGCCCATTTTTTCAGTTAACGTTTGTTTCATATCATTGTTGCGAGCCAGGTAACCCACATCGTCAATTGCTCCCCATGCTACGTAAAAACCTGGCATATTGGATGCGCGACGCATTGACATTAAGCTTTCCAAAAAAGCATTGGCTGCTACATAATTCGCTTGACCAGGATTTCCCAAGAGTGTTGTCACCGAAGAATAAACAACAAAATAATCAAGTGAAAGTTGATGCTCTATGCTGGCTTGATGTAAATGCCATGCGCCCAGTAATTTGGGCGCTAAAACACGATGCATTTTTTCATCGGTTAAATTGGTGATGATTGCATCATCGTAAACGGCTGCCGCATGAAAAATGCCTTTTAACGGTGGCATGGTATTTTTAATTTCAGATAATAAATTATTTAATGCTTCTGCATCTGTAATATCTAAAGCCTTTACTTGTACGTCGATGCCCAGATGCGTTAATTCTGCAATAGCTGGTATAATCGTTTCGGAATTTACACTACTGCGACCCAGCAAAACCAACTGTTTGGCGCCTTTTTCAGCTAACCATTGTGCGGTACGAAAACCAAACCCATTTAATCCGCCCGTGACTAAGTATGTTGCGTTTGAATTTAGTGTCAATGTTTTACTGTTTTCAGCAAGTGCAAAATTCGATGTTGGTGGTTTTGAAAAATTAATAATAATTTTTCCAATATGGCGAGATTGTTGCATGTAACGAAAAGCATCATGCACATCGTCTGCAGAAAACTCTTTATAAGGAAGAGGAGACAAAATACCTTGATCAAATAAATTAAACATTTCTTTAAATAATTTATTGCTTAATGCGGGATTTTTAACAATTAATTGATCTGCATCAATACCAAAGTAAGAAATATTATTGCGAAAAGGACGCAAACCTATTTTACTGTTGGCGTAAAAATCGCGTTTTCCCAATTCAAGAAAGCGACCAAACGGTTTCATGATATTTAAATTTGAACTAATGGCTTCACCAGAAAGACAATTTAAAACAACGTCAATACCGTCACCTTTTGTTTGTTCCATAATTTGGTCAGCAAAAGTAAGATTGCGAGAATTGTAAATGTGTTTAATACCGAGTAATGTTAAAAAATCTCTTTTTTCATCAGAGCCGGCGGTTGCATAAATTTCTACACTCAAATGCTGCGCTAACTGAATTGCTGCAATACCAACGCCACCTGCTGCACCATGAATTAATAAGCGCTCGCCAGGTTGTATTCTAGCCAAATGTGTTAATGCGTAATATGCCGTAAAAAACGCAATAGGAATTGAGGCACCAGCAGAATAATTCCAGGTGTTGGGTAATGGTGTGACCGCATAGGCTTTAGTAATCGCGTAGGAGCTAAAGCTTGCCGGTGCAAAACCCATCACTTTATCACCTTTTACAAAATCAGTAACATTGTTCCCAACTGCAAGAATTTCACCTGCAAATTCCATCCCTAATGTTTGCCCTAAAAATCCATCTTCAAGCGCTTCATCGGGTATTAAACCCATCGAATACATGACATCTCGAAAATTTAATCCGCTTGCGTGTGGTTTTACGGCAACTTCATCCTTTGCCAATTGGGATTTTTCCAGTGGAAACCATTGTAAATTTTTTAAAGGACCAGGGCGTGAAAAATCAAGATGGAAACTATTCTGTTTGTTTTTTGATATAAATCTGGCGTTAATTTCAGTAGTGCGCAAACCATAAGAAGCAGATTCAGTAATGATAATTTCATTTTCTTTATAGGGATTTAATAATTCATCCACAAAACGTGTGCTTAATTTTATTAGTGTTTTACTTTGCAAATCAATTAATTGGCACTGTAATTCAGGATGCTCATTCATTAATACTCGACCAAAACCCCACAATGCGGCATGTTCGGGATTTTTTGTTAATGAAAGCATGTTATCTGAATCACACAGTGCACCACCTTGTGTTACAATGCTTAATTGTGGATAAGTAGTCCATGCTAAATTTTGCATCGCTTTTATCAAATGAATAAGAACGCCGCAGTGATTTTCTACTGAAAATAGTGGACTTTCACAAATATTTTGTGATTTAGCGTGAATTCCCATCATCTGAACAATGTGTAATTTATCTTGATTTTTTGTAAATTGTGTTAATAAGTTTTGTATGCTCTCGAGTGTGTTTTCAATTGTTGTGATAAATATCTTACTTTGCCTTTTCTTTAATGCGTCAATTAGCGGTGCAATTATTTCTGTATTGTCTGTTAAAATTAACCATTGGAATTCTTCATTATTGATTAATAATTCCGGCACTTGTAACGGCTGTGCCATCATCACAAAGGTACCCTCAAACTCACTTGCACTTGGTTCATACAATGGCTCAGCAACAGAAAATCCTGATTGCGCTAATAATTGCTGGCAATATCGTGGGGTAAAATGTTTTTCTCGTAAATCTGGCATCGCAACTGTAAATATAAATGTTTTTATGCGATCGATATAATTTTCTTCAACCAATATAATTGAGTTTGCAGTTAAAATTTTATTTAATTCGCGCAGCGTTTTTTCACTGTTTTCACAGGCATTTAAACAATGACGAACAATAACGAAATCAAAACGTTGGTCGTTTGAAAATTGCTCAATAAAAGAAGAATTTAAATTGAACAAAATTACTTTTTTAACAATATGGTTCTCAGTGTTATTTTTTGCTTTTATTGATTCATGTTCATTCGTTACTGCTAGATAGTAATCTGTTGTTTTCTCAGGCAATAAATTTAATAGACGTGTTGTTAAATTGTCAGGTACTTTAGCAATTTCTAATATACGTAATCTGCGTTTCTTTAAAGGCCATTTTTTTAATAATGATCTGACTGCACTAATAATAATGTCATGTGCGCTCGTTATAGTTGCAGGTCCTATGTGAAATATTTTTTCAGGTTTTGTTCTTCCGCATAAAATATCTTGAAGATGAAAACCGCAACGGCCAACTATTGTTAATTCAGAAATGGTGTTTGGATAGTCTCGCAATAATGCAAGCCATGTTGCAGTTGGATCAACGATTTTATCTTGTTCGATAAAATTAAAGCAGCCATCCTCTGATTCCCGTAAATAATCATCTTCAATTAATATATTCAGGCAATGTTTTAATAAAGGTTGTTGAGATTTGGCAATTTTTGCAAAAGAGCAGAGCATATCGAAGGAAAAATCTGTTTTTTGGTCTGCTAATGTTTTTAATGCATTACAAACAAATTGTCCAATCATTAACTCAAAAAGTGGGATTATTATTTGAAAATGATCGGAGGATTTTTCTGTAGAGGCAAGTCCTTTTTCTGTTTGATTGCGAGAAAATTCTAATAATCTAATATTTTTCTTAGCATTGCCATTTATGGAAAGTAAGTGTGGTTTACAAATATAATTTTTACAAGATGCGGTTTGCTTGTTTAAATAAATGCTTTTAAAACGACAATCCGACATCTCTGCAATAATAAAATTGTTTTTATTAATAATGTAAACATTTCCTGACACGGATTGTTTATTTTGCTTAAGGATATATGAAACAATTTTTAATTCACCATAAAACTGACCAAAGATTTTTATGCGACCGATACGCACAGGTAGTAGCATTTCATATTTTTTATTATTCCAGCCAACAAGCATCTGAAAACAAGCATCCAATAATGCTGGATGCAGGGAATACTGTTCATAGTTTTCTAAAAGATCCTGATGTAATTTAACAGTGGCCAATCCCAATGCAGCTTTAATCCAGATGTTTTCGATACTTTGAAAAGTGGGGCCGTATGAAAGCCCCATTTTTTCTGCTTTTGTATAGAAATTTTCTTTATTAAGAATAATATCGGCTTTTTTTTTCAATTTACCAAGCGCTAGGTTTATTTTTTGTGTGGGTGTATATGCAGGTTCGTTTAGAATTCGACCAACCGCATGTAATGTCCATGCCTCATTAGAATGTCTGAGACGGCTTTTTATTTGAAAACTGCCATCATCGGTTTGTAATGAAAAACGAATAGATCGGCAAGCCGCATTATCAAATATCATGGGTGCTAATATTTCAATATCACGCACATCAAAACTTTTAAAATTGTGCCATATTTTGGCGGCTGCAAAAGCCATTTCTACATAACCTGCTGCAGGCATAACAGATAAACCACTGACAACATGATCGGCAAGATAAGGAACAACGCTGGGGTCAAGATGGTTTTCCCAGGCAGGTTCATTTTGTTTTATACGGTAACCCAGTAAAGGATGTTCAATGACCAAATTATTTGGGTCGCTATTCTCATCAGAAGCTTTTAACCAATACTCTTGTTTTATCCAAGGATAAGTAGGCAAAGTAATATGATTACCAACAACGGGAAACCAACGTTCTAAATTAAACTCAGCGCCACTTATCCACATTTTAAATATGGCGCCATCTATTTCCTGTAGTGTACCCATATTACGTTTCATTGTAGGCGCAACTAAACCCTTTACTTCTTTTGCTGTGAGGCAATCATCAAGATAGCGTTTTAATACAGGATGTGGACCAACTTCAATAAATAATTTAAATCCATCCGTTATCAATTCATTTATTGCACTTTGCAGTTGAACAGGCTTTCGAATATTGCGCCACCAATAATTTGCACTTAATTTATCTCCTGACAGTGATTTTCCATCAACGGTAGAAACATAACGAATACGCTCTTTCTGAGGCTTTAAATTAGAAAGTTCTGATAATAAATCCTCTTGAATTGAATCCATATATTTGCTGTGAAAAGCATAATCAAGATCTAAAATAGTATAAAAAATATTTTTTTTCATACAAGTCGATTTTAGTTTTTCCAGAGTAGATAACTCACCGGAAACTGTTACGCCTTTGGGGCTATTCACTGCGGAAATTTCTATTTCTTCAGACAAACCAAGATCAAACAATATTTTTTGAGTATCAGTGATTGACAGTGCAATTGCCGCCATCTTGCCATTGCCGCGTGTTTTGCCTTGCCAAAAACTTCTAACATAAATAACTTCAACTGCTTGTGCCAATGTCAATGCACCGCTTGCCCAAGCGGCTGTTATTTCGCCAATACTGTGTCCTAATACCGCTTTTACTATTACACCTTGCGCTAATAAATAATTTGTCATCGCTACTTGAAGCGCAAATAAACAAGGTTGTGCCATTTCGGTTAAATGATAACGGCTATTTTCAGCTGACTTTAACAATTCTGCTTTAATTGAAAAATTGCCATATTTTAAGAATAATAAATCAATTTCATCAATGCATTTTTCAAATACGGGTTCTTGCTTTATTAATTCATGTCCCATGCCTTGCCATTGAGAACCGTTACCTGAATATACCAATGCAAGGGGCAATTCTTTACCAATATTTTGGCCTTTAACAAGATTTAATGATTGCGTATCACCTTGTTTTATTTTTTCTAAATTATCTAAAATAATTTTTAAGTTGTCGCCGTAAATCGTTATATTATGATTATGGTGTGCACGACGATGCGCCAACGTATATGCAATGTCATAATAATTTTCAAGGTTTTTAGTTAGCAAATCTTGATACTGTGCCGCTAAAATGGGAAATGACGCTTCATCACGCGCACTAAATAATAAAGGCGGGATTAAGGCTGATTTTGTTTGTTCTTGTTGTTTGATATATTCCGCTAATACAGCATGTGCATTGGCACCACCAAAACCAAATGAGTTTACGGCAATAATCACAGGATTTTTTTGTTTTGGTAAATCAGTGGAACAATCTACCACCGATAAATTTAAATTTTGGAAATCAATATTGGGATTGGGTGTTTTGAAATGATTTGTTGCGGGAATCATTTTATATTTAAAACATAACAGCGCTTTTAAAATACCCGCTAATCCAGACGCTGTTTCCAAATGGCCAATATTGCTTTTAATGGATCCGATTAATAATGGATTATTTTCTCTGCGTTTTTTACCAATGGCATTGCCGATCGCATGCGCTTCAATTGGATCGCCAACTGGTGTGCCTGTTCCGTGCGCCTCAACATAGCTGATATCATTTGCAGATAAACCAATTTGTTCATGCACCTGTGTAATTAATGCGGCTTGCGCTGTTGCACTGGGTAGCGCAATACCATTTGTGCGACCATCACTGTTAATACCTGTATTTAAAATAACGCCGTGAATCGGGTCGCCATTTTTTTTCGCTTCTTTTAATGGCTTTAAATAAAGTACAATACAACCTTCTGATCGTACGTAACCATTTCCGTTTGCATCAAAGCTTTTACAGGTGCCGTCAGGAGACAGCATCATCGCTTTTGAAAAACCTACAAAAGCAGCAGGAGAAAGCAAACAATTCACCCCGCCCACAATTGCCGATGAGGCTTCTCCATTGTGAATACTTTGGCAGGCTTGATGAAGTGCTACCATTGAAGATGAGCAAGCAGTATCAATAGAAAAACTGGGACCATGTAAATCTAAAACATATGAAATTCTATTAGAAGCAATACTATTGCAATTTCCAAGCATGGTGTATGCATCAGCAAGTACATCAGTGTTGCATTTAAATATATGCTCATTACTTGCAATGCCGATAAATACTGCACAATTAGATCCCGCTAATTGTTCTGGATTTTGATTTCCGTTTTCCAAAGCTTCCCACGTTAATTCCAGCAATAATCGTTGCTGTGGATCCATTTGATATGCCTCACGTGGAGAAATACCAAAAAATCCAGCATCAAACTCACTAATTTTAGATAACATCCCTGCTTTAAAAGTGTAGCTTTTTCCTAATTCCGATTTACGCGGATGTAAATATTTTTTGCTTGGAAAACGTGCGTCATCAATCTCTGAAATTAAATTTTTGCCATCAATTAGCGCATTCCATAAGGCCTCAAGGGATGATAGATTTCCTGGCAAGCGAAACGCCATTCCCACAATGGCAATAGATTGCTTTTCACGATCATCCATAATCTTCTCCGATAATTTCAACGTGACGTTTACAACAAAAAATAAAATAATGTGCCTTCATAAAAATCAGTGAATCATAACATTGCTTGTAAATAAACAGAAGACTGATTGCCTAATATTTTTCAAAATGATATTTCTATCAGGTCAGGCAGTGAATTGAACACTTAATTTAAGTTTCGCGTATGGCTCACTAATCCTTTATTAAAAACATACATTGTGATTTAATGTGTTGCCTAAAATTAATTATCAAAATTTAAGAAATGTCGTAATAAAACAAGTGGTCGGATTATAAATGGAAGATCTTTTAATAAATCAGGAAGAACTATGTGCAAAAAATCCAAGCGCAGCTTCTTTTGCAAGTTCTGAAGAAAATTCACGCAATGTTTGGCAATACACCGATACTCATCCTCCTTATGCGCCATTTGATCATAAAATTATTATGGCAATGGCTATTTTTTTTCCATTAATTAGTATACTTTTTGCGATTGTTTTTGCTTGGATGCATGGTTGGATGGGATGGTTATATTTGAATATGTTAATACTGGGGATTCTGTCAACCGGTTTGGGTATTACAGTCGGCTATCATCGGTTGTTAACACACAGATCCTTTGAAACTTATCAATGGATAAAAAGAATTTGGATTATTTTAGGTGCGTTAGCAGTTCAAAAATCACCGATTTCATGGTGCTCTGTGCATCGTAGACATCATTCACTTCCTGATCGTCCAGGAGATCCTCATTCTCCGAATTTGTCTGGTATTGGTTTTTATGTTAGATTTAAAGGGTTTTGTTATTCACATGTAGGCTGGCTTTTTACTGGGTATTTGCTTAATTGTGATCATCGACTTTATGTTCCTGATTTACTTGCAGACCGTTTTATCGTTTGGACGCATCGTTATTACCAGGCATAATAGCGGGTATTGTGATGAAATGCTGGAGTGGATTTTGGTTAGGGTTATTGTGGGGAGGGTTGGTTCGTGTTTTTATCGTACATCAAGTTACTTTTTCCATTAACTCTATCTGTCATCTTTTTGGGACACGCAATTACAATACAAATGATTTGTCCAGAAATAACTGGCTATTTGGCATCCTTGCCTTTGGTGAGGGATGGCACAACAACCATCATGCATTCCCAGCATCAGCGCGTCAGGGGTTAAAGTGGTGGCAGTTTGATTTGAGCTGGCTTGTTATACGCACGATGAGGTTATTAGGTTTAGCATGGAATGTGCGTTTACCAAGTCGGGACACGATTTTAGGTAAAAAATTAAAATGATTAATTATTTGGCTTTTGAAGCGAAACTTGAGATTTGAAAGAATATTTGTAAAGCTAATTTTCAAAAATCCTATGAATGTAAAGGCGAGTATATCATGACCACTACAAAAACATTAATAGCCAATGCGTTAATGCGACGTAAAATGCGTTTACAAAAAAACCAAACTGAAGAAAATAATTTCCAAGAAACTCTCAATTATGCAAAATTTCCAGAATTATGTTCTTTTGCAAATTACCCCGTATATCAAGATATTTTACGAATACGATCGGCAAGTGTGAAATATAACATTAATGACCCTTTTTTTCGTATTCTTGATGGAGTTCCACGCTCGACTATACAAACTGATGAAAAAATATTTGTTAATTTTGCAAGCTACAATTATTTAAATTTAAATGGTGATCCTAGGGTTGTTGCTGCTGCAAAAGAGGCGATTGATCGTTATGGCACTTCTGTTTCAGCGAGTCGCGTGATGTCTGGTGAACGCTCAATTCAGCAAAAATTAGAAAATGAATTAGCAATGTTTTATGGTGTTGAACGTAGTCTTGTTTTTGTAAGTGGGCATGCAACCAATGTCACAACTATTGGTTATTTATTTGGTGAAAAAGACCTTATTTTGCATGATGAATTAATTCATGACAGCGTACGTCAAGGCATTAAATTAGCAGGTAGCACGCGCCTTTCTTTCCCGCATAATGATTGGAAGACTTTAGATAAATTATTATGCTTGCGTCGTCACAACTTTCAACGGGTTTTGATTGTGCTTGAAGGAATGTATGGTATGGATGGCGATTTTCCCAATCTACCGGAATTTGTTGAAGTAAAAAAACGTCACAGTGCGTTTTTGATGGTGGATGAAGCGCATTCTTTGGGTGTGATGGGAAAAACGGGTCGTGGTATTGGTGAGCACTTTAATATTAATCCGAGTGATGTTGATATTTGGATGGGCACCTTGAGCAAAACATTGGCAGGATGTGGTGGTTATATTGCTGGAACCGCGGCATTGGTTGACCATCTTAAAATCGCAGCACCTGGATTTTTATACAGCGTTGGAATATCTCCACCGCTTGTTGCCGCTTCATTCACTGCGTTAGAAATTTTATTGCAAGAACCAGAACGTGTTGCAGCACTTTGCTCAAATGGTAAACAATTTTTGCATGAAGCAAAAAAAAATGGATTAAATACGGGATTAAGTATCGGATTGAATATTGTTCCTATTTTGTGCGGTAGTTCCCGCAAGGCAGTGCAGTTGAGTAATTCCTTATACAAAAAAAATATTTACGTGCAACCCATTATTTATCCTGGCGTTCAAGAAAATCAGGCGAGATTACGTTTTTTTATGAGCAGCGCGCATACACCAGAACAAATTACCAATACAATTAAAATAATCTCTAAATTAATTTGATTCATAGGGAATTAACAATGGATTTTCCTTCTCATATTGTTATCACTGGCGCAAGTGGAGCTATCGGTGCTGCGCTTGCTAAGATTTATTCAAAACAAGGTGTGCATTTATCTTTATTTGGCAGAAAAAAATCCGAATTAGAAGCGGTCGCTAATGAATGTCGACGATTATTGGCCACCGCTTTAATTTATATTGTTGACATTACAAAAACAGATGAATTACAAATAATATTGAATGAAATTGATGCCGAGAATCCGGTTGATCTTATTGTTGTCAATGCTGGGATCGCAAATCATTTAACGGTAGATTGTGATGAGGAATCATGGATGGACACTAAGGAATTATTTGACATAAATCTCGTCGGTGCGCTTGCAACTGTGTCACCATTCATTACTACAATGCGCAAGCGAAAACGAGGACAAATAGCTCTAATGAGCTCTATGCTCGCATTTTACGGCGTACCAATTGCTCCAGCTTATTCTGCTAGTAAGGCGGCCTTAAAATCATATGGAGAGTCACTGCGTGGTTTACTCTCTAGGGAAAAAATAAAAGTATCTGTTATTTTTCCAGGTTTTGTTGAGTCTAGAATGACTGAAAATTTTTTGGGAAATAAACCTTTTCTAATGACTGCCGATAAAGCTGCTAAAATTATTAAAAGTGGCTTAGAAAAAAATAAAGCAAGAATTGCCTTCCCATTTTTTCTGACCACAGGGATGAGATTT
>MGXX01000084.1:0-23217 GCA_001801515.1 Gammaproteobacteria bacterium RIFCSPHIGHO2_12_FULL_38_11 | reverse complement strand
AATTGGGTTATAGTGCGATAAAAAAATAAACTTTATGCGTTCAATTTAATTGCACGATCAACACTCCAAAGTGCACATTCCATATAACCGCCTGAGAAATAATCTCCACAATAAGAAATATTTTTTTTATCTGATAATGATAATATTTTTTTTGCATTTTCAGCATGTCCTGCTTTATGAAATGGTACCGCTGATGCATGATAAGTCACTTCAACATGTTCTATCCAATTTGAAAAGCCGGGAAATAAATGTTTTTCTAATTCATTAATACATAGTTTTATGATTTCATCTTGCGTTAATCCAATTAACTTTTCTGAATTAGGATAGCAAACCCAAGGTTGTATCACCGCTTTACCAGAGGGTACCATTTGAGGGTTTTTTTGAGAGGCATCAATGACCATATCAATAATAGATCCATGTGATTTATCTAAAATATAGGACCATACTTTTTTTTGTAACGGCCTATCCAAAAAGAAAGTTGGTAAAATAAAGCTTGGTGCTTGAATAGCGTTAAAAAAATCTTTCTCTGCTCCCCATTCTGGTGGTAATAATCTCGACACAGCGGGTCCCTCTGTTGCTATAACCACATGATCCGCAGGTGTCTCATGATTGCCAATCAGAACCCCTGTTACTTGATTTTTTTTTACAGTTAATTGATCAATTTTCATTTCAAAATCAATGTGTAATTTTTCTGCGAGTGCATTATGCAGGGATACTACACCAGTCGGCAAACTTAAATAATGTGTTAGCAGAACAATTTTTATTAAACGTTGTAATTGTATTTCCCCCATTTGAGAGGCACTAGCATCCGTTAATGCGCCTGCTAATGTGATAGATCGTAAGACGTATTTTGAAATCACATCCGTATGCTTACTTGAATCAATTAATCGATCTCTGCCGGTTTTCGCACTTAAACCAAACACTTGGTCGCCTTTTGTTCTTAAAATATTCTTCACCAAAAAAGAAAGAACTCGGAGATTATTGGATAAACCTACTGTTTTAAGATAAGGCAATTGTTGATTAAGCAAAAATGACTCCTCTGAATTAGAAAACTGCGTGTAGCCAGTAATTTTGTAGAGTTTTTTTTCAAATCCATTTTCATTTAATAGTTTCAATGCGCGTTTATAATTTGTATGATAGTACTGCGTGCCCACATCAACAAAAGCATTTTTATACCGTAAGACCTTTGTTCTGCCACCCACGCGATCAGATGCTTCCAAAAGCTTTACTTTATGCCCTTTTTTTGCAAAAGCATCCGCAGCTGCAAGACCAGAAAGACCTGCGCCAATCACAATTACTTTCATAATATATCCTTTATTGCTCACGTATACATTATTATGAATACAAGAGAACCGCAAAAAATGCCGCCGAGCATATCGACAATATAATGAAATCTGCCGTACACGGTACTAATGATTAGACCTAATGAAAAAATAAAAACAAAATAGAAAATCAATGTATGTATATGGCAAGCAAAAAGCAACATTAATGTTCCTATACCGACGTGCACACTTGGAAACCCAGTACCATCAGCAGAACCATTTTCCTGAATCCAGTGTGTAAAACGATATATTACACCCTTTCTTAAAGGCTGCTGAATTTTTTCAAAAATAGTTCTAGGGCTTAATACGGGAACGATGCTATGAACAAGAGAAGAGGTTAAAAATACCAATAGTTCTGCAAATGAAAATTGGTAAAATGCAGTATATTCATTATAAAAATAAAAATATAATGGTATTCCATATAATAAAAAAAAGTAGGACAAATAACATAAATGCAAAAATTCTGATAGCCAATAAGAATTAAATGTTTCGCTCAATTGAATGCATGGGTAATAGGCACCGAATATTTTTTTTTCAAACTGAATAATGTGATTATCAAAAGTTTCAGCATGAAAAGCACGACTTAATAAACCAGCATTATGATAAAAATAAAAAATTAAAGATAGGGGAAACCAATCCGCAAGTACGGTTAAGGTAATATTTTTTGATCTGAAACAGAATAAGCATGCGCCTACTATAAAAACCAGTGCGTTTACTTTCAAATATGTTTTCCATGGTTTACTTTGTTTGTGTCGGCTAAGAAAAATAATAAAGCATGCTAATGTCAAAAAACAAAAAGCCAATAAGTAAATATTAAAAAGCATCATTTACCCCCTCTCTTTTTTATTTCATATAAAATATAATCTGGAAATATTCTCTTTTTCAATTTCCTCAAGACTCCGCTGTTTGGTCTCCGGAATCCAGCAATATGTGAATATAATAGAAATACAGCATATCACTGCATACATCCCAAAGGTAATGGATGCACCCACTGTATTAAGCAATGATAAAAAGGACAGCGAAACAACAAAATTCGCTAACCATTGTATCGCCGTTGCAATACTCATTGCTTGACCACGAACCGATAATGGAAAAATTTCAGAAATAATTAACCAAAACAGTGATCCCACACTAATGCAATACCCAACAATATACGTAATCATGGCAACTAATATAACAGTTCCTTGCCACGCGTGATGAATACCAACGTGGAATAATGAGGATAAAATAATTAAACTCAATGCAGCAAGGGTGGAACCTATCATTAACAGCGTGCGTCTTCCAAAACGGTCTACTGTTAATCCTGTTACGATCGTCATCAACATGTTGATTAAGCCCATATAAAAAGTCAGCAGAATGTCGGATGAAGCAGAATGAAATCCTGCTTTTTGAAAAATAAACGGACCATAATACATTACCGCATTGATACCAAAAAATTGTTGGAAAATACCCAGTGTAATGCCGATTATTAATAACTTGCGATAGGTTGAATTATTAATTAATGTGCTAAAAGCACCCCCGCTTGGGTCGATGGCTTGAATTTTTTGTAATTCATGCGCTGCATTGAAAACATTATAAAATCGGGCAAGCACTTTTTTAGCCGCATTTATTTTACCTGTCATCACTAACCAGCGTGGTGAGCAGGGGGTGAAATAAGTGCCCACAGCGAGTGTGATTGCTGGAATAACGCCTAAAAAAAACATATTTCGCCAATCCTGATGAAAACTCAAATGATAATCCAATAAATAGGCAATCGCCTCACCGCCAGTGATGGCAAGACCATTGAGCAGCACGAAAAATCCACGAAAACGAGCCGGAGAAATTTCGGAAATGTAGAGTGGTGCGGTATAAGCAGAAATACCGATGGCCAATCCTAAAATAAATCGCGCCCACAGGAGTTCAGAAACGGATTCTGAAAAAGCTCCCAGCAATGCGCCTGCCATATACACAAAGGCTGCAAACATTAATAAAGTTCTTCGGCCATAGTAATCGACTGCTTTACCGCTGGCAATGGCACTTAAAAAAGCGCCTAAAATCGTAATGGAAACGATGGATTCATTTTGAAAAGTGCTGGTGTGAAAGGTATGCGTAATAAAAATCAATGCGCCCGCGATATTACCGGTATCAAAACCAAATAAAAATCCTGCGGAAGCAGCCACAATAACCGACAGTAGAAAGTATTTTTTGACATTTAAAAAAAGTTTTTGCATAGCAAACAACTATTATTATTCAGTAAAAACGTAGCTAACGCCGAATAATAAAGCATAGTCATAACAAAAACCATTGCTGCGATCAAAAAAATTATTGTCATGATCAAAAAAACCATGTAGATAAAAATTTTCTGTTAATGGCATGTATATTTGACGATGTTCGACTGTCAAAAAACCATATTTTTTTCCAGCTATCATGGAATGACTTCCATTGAAATTGATTTGATATAAAGTACTTGCAATGCACGTTGCGCTGTTAAAAAAAAATAAAATAGCAAAAAAAACCTTGTGCATAACGTACTAATTCCGTTTAGTTTGATGCAGTAAACTGGGCGGCCAAATAAAACTGTTCCAAGTGAATCCACGTTTTTAACAGCATTCCAGGGACACAGACAAGCCATAAAACCAACCAAAAGGTAGAAGGTGTCAAAAAATAGGTAACAAATAGGGCAAAAAAAACATCATGGCTGGTGCAAATGCCATAACGCACCCAGCTCTTCTGGGAAAACCAAAGCAGTAGCTTAGACCCATGCGCAATAAAATTTAAATGTGAGCCTCCATTGTATGCGCTGGCATAGCATATAGCAAAATGGCTTGCGATATCTAATGCCATAACAGCAACAAACCAACGCCATAAATGGGGATAAGCCCATATACATGCAGCTAATAGTATGGTAATACATGCTCTGTCTATTGAAAAATCTAATAGTGCGCCTAATTTGGATTGTTGATTTAATAGTCGGGCCAAGGTGCCATCTAGCATATCTAAAATAGAATTGGTAACGTAGCACCCAATCCCTAGCCAGGGGTAAATTGGAAAAACGCACACCACACAGATGAGTAATAAAATTCGAACATAATCCAAGATGTTTGGGATAAAAAAAACAGGATTTTTAGTCATGAATATAAACCTCATAATGAAAAAACTAATTGGTATTGTTATTCTATTTTTTGCACAAGCTATTTTTGCACACGATAATATTGAAAAAATTATTATTATTCGGCATGGTGAAAAGCCCTTCTTGGAAATAGGGCAGTTGAATTGTAAGGGATTAAATCGTTCATTACTATTGCCAGTCTATTTTAAGCAGCATTTTTCAAAACCCGATTATATTTTTGCGCCCAATCCATCGATAAAAATCACAAGACCACTGACGCATTTTCAGTATAGTTATATTCGACCGTTAGCCACCATTGAGCCGACTGCAATCAGTTTGGATATGCCCGTCAACACGCAAATTGGATTTAATCAACCTGAACAATTGATGAAAACGTTGTTAGAGAAAAAATACCATCGTTCTGTTATTTATGTTGCTTGGGAACACAGAAATATTGTTGATTTGGCACATTTTCTGTTATCGCAATTTAATAATAACAGCACAGTGCCTTTTTGGAGTCCAACCAATTACGACATGGTTTTTATTTTTACAATTGATTGGAGTAAAAATCCAGCAACAATCAATTTTACAGTAGCTGGCGAAGGGTTTAAAAATATTAGCAATAAATGCCCAGGCTAAGGTATGATTCGCTTCTAATGTCCGTGGAGAATACCGCAATGAGCAAAAACGTCGTTATTTTAGGAACCCAATGGGGCGATGAAGGTAAGGGAAAACTAGTCGATTTGCTTTGTGAAAAAGCGAGTGCCGTTGTGCGTTACCAAGGCGGGCATAATGCCGGTCATACGCTTGTTATCAATGGTGAAAAAACCGTACTACGTTTAATGCCTTCCGGAATTTTACATGACGCAATGCAATGTTTTATTGGCAATGGCGTTGTATTATCCCCTGATGCTTTTTTACAAGAAATGGCTGAATTAGAAAAGAAGGGTGTGCCTGTTTCAAAACGCTTAAAAATCAGTGCGGCTTGCAGCATATTGCTGCCTTATCATATTTTAATTGACCAAGCGCGTGAGAAAGCCCGCGGTACTAATAAAATTGGAACAACGGGTCGTGGCATTGGCCCTTGTTATGAAGACAAAGTCGCGCGCCGGGGTTTACGCATGATGGATTTTTTGCATCCTGAATTACTGGCAGAGAAATTAAAAGCATTAGCGGAGTATCATAATTTTCAGTTAACGCAGTTTTTTCACGAAAATGCACTACCGTATGAAACTGTGCAGGGTAATTTAATGCAAGCAATGCAAAAAATATTGCCGATGATGTGTGATGTCACAACAGAATTGTGCGCATTAAAAGAAGCGAAAAAGAATATTATTTTTGAGGGCGCGCAGGGCACCTTACTCGATATTGATTTGGGCACTTATCCGTTTGTGACTTCTTCAAATACAACAGCAGGTGCGGTGAGCACGGGAACAGGGTTTGGCCCGCGTTATATTGATTCTGTTTTGGGAGTTGTTAAAGCCTATGTCACGCGTGTGGGTTCTGGTCCTTTTCCAACAGAACTACATGATGACCTGGGTGCATTAATTGCAGAAAAGGGAAAAGAATTTGGTTCTGTAACAGGACGACCTCGACGTTGCGGTTGGTTTGATGGCGTATTAATGCGCCGTTCTGTTTTTGTTAATAGTTTATCAACGCTTGCGTTAATGAAATTAGATGTGCTTGACACTTTATCTGAAATAAAAATTTGTAATAGCTATCGTTATCAAGGTGAAATTATCCATGAATTACCGATGGATTTGTGTGATTTGCAAGAATGTGAACCGATTTACGAAACGATGCCGGGTTGGAAATCTGCTACCTTTGGCGTAACGGATATGAATAAAATGCCCATCGCAGCAAGAAATTATATTGCGCGTTTAGAAGCCATTTGCGGTGTGCCGATTGATATTATTTCAACAGGACCTGATCGTGATCATACGATTGTGTTGAAGCATTTGTTGTAAGGCCCAGCGCCCTGACTCAGAACCCCGAGCGTTAGCGAGTGGAAGCTACGAAGAATGCAATAGAAATTTCAGATTGAATTTTATTTATTAGCTCCGTAGCTTCCACTCGCTAACGCTCGGGGCTCTGCGCTTATTTTAAAGGCAAATAAATATCTGTCACCAATTGTTCCGCCGGTGTTTGTATCGGCATTTTTCGATGAATCATAAAATTTGGATAATCAGCGGGCTCATAGCCACTTTGCGGTAACCATAATCCAAATAAAATGCGATAGGTTTTTTCGATGTTGTCAAGGGAGCCGTAATGTGTGATGACGGCATATTTTCCACCTTGTAAAGTTTGGATGCCAACCTGTCCTTTTGCTTTAAAATCGGGTATTTCATTTAAGGTAATGCAAGCATCGTAACGTAACTTATCACGCTCTGTTATTTCCGGTGAATCATGTGCAATGCTGATTTTTTGCGTATTTTCAGATGAAACAATATTAACCCCAACTTCTGCAATGAGCTGAAACCAAGCCTGAATTACACCGGAATAAGGCCCTACATGTCTTACAAAAGCAATGGTAAGCGGTTCGATTGTTTCTATTGTCACAATATCGGATTTCTCCTTTTCTTTTTTATTGAGAAATGATTTCGATATTCCTTGTTGATGTTGATCGCGAAAACTTTTGGGTGTTGTATGATACGTTTCTTTAAAAGCGCGGTGAAAGGATTGCTGCGTGTCATAACCTGCGCGATCAGAAATTTTTACAATCGGTAAATCAGTATAGGTTAAATCACGCGTTGCCCGTTCTAATCGTAATCGTCTAATATAACTTTGTGTTGACTCGCCTGTTAATGCGGTAAAAATCCGATGAAAATGAAATGGCGAAAAAAAAGCAACATTGGATAATTCTTCAAGTGATAATTCTTTATCCAGATTATTTTGAATATAAATTAAAACTTTCAGAATACGTTCTTGATAAGTTTGTTCAACATTGCTTGCCATGTCGTTTCCCTAGGATAATAGACTCAATTTCCCCGTCAGCCAATCTTGTCACAATAGAATCTCCAGTGACAACTTCATCATAGCGCGTAATGACCTTATTGCTTAGTTTGTGTCGTGTGATGCTATATCCGCGTTGCAATATTTTCAATGGACTCAGTGTTTCTAGCATATGCGCACAATGCGCAACTTTTTCTTGTGTTTTTTGTAAGTAAAATTGCATGATGCGGCGTAAATTATTTTCCAGCTGATCTAATTGTTGCGCCTGTAATCTTATTTTCTCACCGGGATGTTTTAGTCGTTTTTGTAAATGCGCCAAATGTGTTTTGTATGCCTTTAATTGAGAACTGATTAATTGAAATAAGCGTTGATAAAAATGATTCAATTGTTCTAATAATTCTGTGCAATCGGGCGTTGTGTGTTCAGCCGCAGATGAAGGTGTGGGTGCACGAAAATCCGCAACAAAATCCGCAATCGTAAAATCTGTTTGATGGCCAATGCCGGTAATAATCGGAATGGCACTTTCAAAAATAGCGTAGGCAACCATCGCCTCGTTAAATGGCCATAAATCTTCAATGGATCCGCCGCCGCGAGCAAGAATTAAAACGTCACATTTTTTATGTGTATTGGCTAGCGCAATGGCATTGACAATTTGTCCAGCGGCTAAACTGCCTTGAACTTGGGTGGGATAAATAATCACAGGAATAGTGGGAAATCTTTTTTTCAAAACTTTTAAAATATCTTGTAACGCGGCAGCTGTTGCAGAGGTGATGATGCCAATGCATTTTGGAATGTAAGGTAAGGGTTTTTTATTTTCATCTAAAAATAAGCCTTGTTTTTCCAATTCCTTTTTTAGTTTTTCAAAAGCAATTTGTAATTTTCCAGCGCCGGCCAATTGCACACTGGTAACAATTAATTGAAAATCTCCGCGTGGTTCGTATAAGCTTACTTTGGCTTGAACAATGACTTCTTGCCCATTTTCTAAAGTGAAATTAACTTGTTGGTGTTGAAAACGAAATAGGGCGCAGCGAACTTGCGCTGAGGGATCTTTCAGAGAAAAATATAAATGACCGGAGCTGGGTTTGGATAAATTTGAAATTTCTCCCGTGACATAAATAAAACCGAAATGCGCTGCTAATAACGCGGCGGATTCGGCGTTAAGGGTGGAGACGGTGTAAATAGGTTTGTTTGGCATTATAGATATTTTTTGGGATGTTTTGCGTGATGATTATCTTTGCATAAATCCTTATCAAAACTTGCTAAGGAAGCTGCGCCATTGAACTGACCTTCGGCTAATATTAAATAATCTCCGAAATCAGCTTTCCCATTGGAATACATTTCTAAAGCGGTAGTTACAATTTCTCGTTGACTAACGGTAACACCCACCGAATCCAATAGTGTCAGAACAGCTTCACAAATCTCGTGCCGAGTTCTTTTTTTTATTTTTAATACCCAAACCATTTCGAGGATAGCATATGAGGCAATAAATAATTTTTTTTCTGCAGCAAGTTTTGTGAGTAGTTGTTTTGCTATTTTTGCTTCACGCGGATTATCGTCTAACGCAGCGCGTACTAATATATTTGTATCGCATCCGATCATTTTTATTATCCTTGTCTATTCTGATACTGCTTTCATGATGGCTTTATCCATCTCTTTCACAGTCATGGGTTTTTGATTTGGACGTTTGCAACAACCAAATAACATTGCTATCGAGCGTTTGATGGGTTTTATTTCAAGAACACCATCTAGTCTTACCAAAAGCAGTAATTCATTTCCAGAATGCATCCCTAGCTTTATGCGTAATGATTTTGGAATAACCACTTGTCCTTTCGAAGAAAGAATTACTTTTTCACGTATTGTAGTTGAAATATTCATGATAAAAGTTCCGTAAGTAAGTCAGACTGCCTTACTCAAACTATAACATAGGTTTTGTTGTGTTGAAATAAATTTTGAAAACAAAGAGGAATAGACTAACGAATGCTTAATAACCCCATGATTTTTTTTATTTTTATCATTGTTTCCTCATACTCTTTTTCACATTCAGAATCATACACAATTCCGCCGCCAGCATAGAGATGCATTTTATAGCCGTCACAAATCACAGTGCGAATGGCGATGTTGCTGTCTAAATTGCCATTCATATCCGCATAAAACAAGCTGCCACAGTAAAGCGAGCGGCGATGTGGCTCGAGCGCTTCAATGATTTCCATTGCTGCAATTTTTGGTGCACCCGTGATTGAACCGCCTGGAAAACAGGCTTGTAGTAAATCCATCGCCGTTTTATCAGGCGATAATTTTCCGGTAACCGTACTCACTAAATGATGCACGTTGCTAAAGCTTTCCAGCGCACATAGTTTGGGAACTTTTACTGATCCGGCGATACAGCTGCGGCTTATATCATTTCGCAATAAATCGACGATCATGGTATTTTCGGCGCGGTCTTTTTCGCTCGCTAACAAATCATCTGCAGATTTTTTGTCTTGAAGAGGATCTGTAAATCGCGATGCGGTGCCCTTGATGGGCTTTGTTTCGACGGTTAAGGTGTGTTGCGCTTGGCGTAATGTGTCGCTCGTTTGCGCGCGGGCTTCCGCCTGCACTTCTGTGCTATCTATGAATACTTTTAAAAACCGTTCGGGAGATAAAGATAAGATTGACGCATTGTCTAATTGCATAAAGGCAGCGTAGGGTGCAGGATTTTTTTCGCGTAGTAATTTGTAGGCTTCCCAAGTGGAACCTGTAAATTCAGCGGTAAAACGTTGCGCTAAATTTACTTGATAACAATTTCCTGCCACTATGTTTTTTTTAACTTCGTTGAATGCATTGTTATAATATTCGCGCGTCATGTTTGATTTGAAGTTTTTTGTGATAGAGAATGGCATTGAATTTATTTTACTGCAGACTTGAGTTTCGCGGTCGCTTGCGCTCTCGCTTCCATTGGCTCTGTTTAACCTATCTAGAATATTTTTTATTTTGGGATGATCGAAATCATGCAGCGACGTAAAATACGTCTTCTGTTCGAGATGATCAACAACGATGCTCCAATCATAAATGCCAATAATCGCTTGAGGTAAAGCAATATCATTCAATGCAATTTCAGGAATTTTTTCCAATTGTCGACCCATGTCGTAACTGAAATAACCCATCGCGCCGATCGTAAAGGGGAGATTATGTTTATTGGGAAGATGCCCCCTTTTAAAAAAGGGGGTCGATATTGCGTTGGCAATATCGAGAGGATTTTTAATTACTTCGCACGGCAGTGCAGAAATAATATCGTAACGTCCTTCGCCCTGTACTGATCGACAGCTGTCAAAAAACACCGAATAAGGAAGATGCACGAAATGCTCAAACAATTCAGCGCTGTTAATTTTGTAGGGTAATATTTGTGTGTACATGGGGCAGTAGGTTACCATAGCGCCAATGCTGGTGGTAGAGACGTCGATTTATTGCGTCGTTGGAGTGTGAATGTGAGAATAAATATTTTAGCGTTTGATACTGCAACCAATGCTTGCAGTGCAGCATTGCAAGTTGATGGGAAGATTTATTCGCGTCATGAAATTGCGCCGCAACAACATGCAAAATTAATTTTGCCCATGATTCAGGATTTATTATCGGAAGCAAAAATTAATTTATCTGATTTAACAGTCATTGCGTTTGGTTGTGGCCCCGGTAGTTTTATGGGTGTTCGATTGGCAACGGCGACGGCACAGGGTTTGGGGTTTGGATTAACGATTCCGTTAATTCCAGTGTCAACGTTGCAGACCTTGGCGCAGACAGTGATTATCCCCTTTGAAAAAGGGGGTCAGTTTTGTGCAGCGAAACCGGGGGGATTTATTGTCTCAGGCTGGGACGCCAGAATGGACGAAATTTACTGGGGATTTTATGAATCCGATGAAAATGGCATCATGCAATCAAAGCGTGAAAACGCTTTGTGTACACCTGAAAACATTGACATAAATGCTTTTTCTAAAGTACCATTTAAACTTGTTGGCAATGCTTGGTCTGTCTACAAAGAAAAATTGTCTCCTAGTATTTTTTCACAAGCCAGCGACATACAAACTGAACTTTATCCGGATGCAAAAGCAATGTTAACAATTGCAATATCAAAATATCTCAACAATGAGATCGTTTCTCCGGAGAACGCACATCCACATTATATTCGACATCGTGTGGTTCACACACAAAATTAAACCTATATTACTAACCATTTTTTAAAGCGAAATTTACACGCAGGCTACCGCCAGCGTTTCTATGCTAATTGAGAGAGAAACATCATGAGCAGTATTAGTATTCGAAAACCCTTAAGTGTGCTAAGCCTAGTGGCAATCAATGTGATTGCGATCGACAGCTTGCGTACATTGCCTTTTAGTGCAGAGTATGGCTTTTCCGCCGTATTTTATTACTTATTAGCGGCCATTACTTTTTTTCTACCGGTCTCACTGGTGTCGGCAGAGTTGGCTACGGGCTGGCCAGAAACAGGTGGTGTTTATGTTTGGGTGCGTGAAGCTTTTGGTAAAAAAATTGGATTTTTAACCATATGGTTACAGTGGTTTTATAATGTCGTTTGGTATCCAACTATCATGTCGGTTATTGCCGTTACCATTGCTTATGCAATTAACCCCGCTTTATCGCACGATAAATTTTATATGTTGAGTGTGATCATGCTTGTCTTTTGGGGTTGCACTTTTGTTAATTGTTTGGGCATGACTGCCGCAAGCAGGCTCAGTAATTTTTCAGCCATCGTGGGTACATTGGTACCGATGCTATTTATTATTGTATTAGGTATTGTGTGGGTCATGATGGGTCGACCCATTAATATTGTTTTTACTGAAAAATCATTTTTTCCTGATTTAAGCAATATCAATAATCTGGTTTTATTTATCGCAATTTTATATGGTTTGGTCGGCATGGAAATGTCCGCAGCGCATGCACGTGAAGTCGCTAATCCACAACGTGATTATCCGCGTGCTGTATATTATTCAATGATATTAATTTTAACGACATTAATTTTGGGCTCATTGGCGATTTCAATTGTCGTGCCTGCCAATAAAATTAATATTGTGGCGGGATTATTACAGGCATTTGAATTCTTTTTTGAGACATTTCACATGATGTGGTTTATGCCTATTTTAGCGATATTAATTGTGTGTGGCGCGATTGGTGGAGCGGCAGCATGGATGTTAGGGCCAAGCAAAGGAATGTTAGCGGCAGCGCGAGATGGCTCGTTTCCAAAATATTTTTCAAAAGTTTCAAAAAATAACACACCAGTACGAATTTTAATGTTGCAAGGCATATTGTTTACGTTCATGTGCTCCGCTTTTATTTTAATGCCGACAGTATCAGGGGGATTTTGGGTGTTAACGGATGTGACAACCATATTAGCTTTGTTGGTTTATGTTGCGATGTTTCCTGCAGCCATTGTATTACGCTATAAATTTCCGGATGTGCCTAGATCATTTAAAATTCCAGGTGGGAAAGTAGGCTTATGGTTTACTGGCTTGTTGGGATTAGTAACGTGTTTGTTTGCGGTGGTGATTGGATTTGTTCCGCCATCACAAATCCCTGTGGGGAATATAATGCGATATGAAATTATTATCATCAGTGGTGTTGTGATCGGTTGTTTGGTACCGTTTATTTACAGCTGGATTGTAGGTTATAATAAATCTCGACCTGCGTCGTCGTAGAGGAGACGCGATTTATTACGTCTCAGATCAACCACATAACGGAGTATGTACAATGAAATTAACAACTATTTCAATGATGATTTTCATGGGGTTTTCAGCATCTGCATTCGCTGCAGGCGCTTCTGATCAAGCAGCAATTAATACTTTGCAACAGCAAATTCAGGCGCAAGCAGTGACTTTTAAGCAAGCTTTGGCAGCGCAACAAGCGGCAACACAAAAGGCCATTGCGAATTTACAAGCCAATGTGCAAGCGCAAATTGCCCATGTACAAAATGAAATGCAAAAAATGCAAGTGCAATTAACCAATGAAATTAAACAAGTGCAAACAGAAATGGTGGCGTCTTCAGCGGCAGCACCAGCGGCTCCTGCAGCAGCGTCTGCGGCAGCGAAGCCTGCTACAGCTAAATAGAAAAAATCCCCCGGTTTTGGCTTCTGCAAAATCGACCCCCTTTTTCAAAGGGGGAAATTTAGAAGCGGTTTTTATAGGGGTGACTTAAATATAGCCGAAGATCGTTCAGCAATTTCTTTTGCGTATCATCCAACTTATCTGTTTTTTGTAACTCAGCAATATCCATTAACGCTTGAGACACCGTTAATTTCTTTTCACCACGAAAATCAACGGGGCTTGCATCTAAATAAGCATTAAACACTTTTTTGATTTTGTCGGGTAATTGCTCTGGAAAATGGCGACCTAAAATTCGCATCGCTTGTGTTTGTCGTGTCATGTTTGGAAACTGTAATGCAATAGCCCATTTTTTACTGCGTTCAGCGCGGTGAAACTGCGAAAATAATTTTTCTTCTTGGGGTGTTGGAAATCCAATGTCATATAATGCTGCATCCACATCACGTTCCGGTACCGGCTTGTATTTTTCGTGTTGATAAAAATCAGCAATAGCATGAAATAGGGTTGGATTTTTTGCTAACCATTTTTGATTATCAGCCATTTTGTTTTTTCGTTCGTCAGACAGCAAACTTAAATACCTTTTTTTTAGCGGTAAAAAAACAGGCGGTTCGGCAAATCGTTTTTTAAATACTTTGGTAGTATTACTGATTGCATCTAATTTTGTAGTAAGTAATTTTTCATCATCTAGCCGTAACCATAATGATTGATTTTTATAATGTTGATGTTGTCCCAGTGCTATGACAGGGGCGATAAATTGTGATGCTGAACCAATTTTGCCATTGACCATTAATCCAATTTTATGGTTTTTCTCATCTATTGTTATGTTGGATTCACAGGATATTGCTCGCGCTTCGTCTGATTTTTTTTGAAAATAATCAGTGACAAAATCCCACATTTTTTTATCTTCAAATAATTTTCTGGCAAGGGCAAGCGTAACCTCAACATCGACCATTGCATTGTGCGCTTGACCTTCAAATAATTTATTTTGTGCGTTTATGTTTTCTAATTTGAAATTGGCTTTACCATTAATATTTGGCCAGATTAAATGGTCTGGCCTGAATAAGGAGTAGAGGACGGTGATGGGATAAATATCCATCCGTCCACAGCCATTTGAAAATTGATGGGTGTAAGGCGATAATAAATTTTTATAAAATGAAAAACGTAAAAATTCATCATCAAACCCCAAAGTATTATAACCGACGCTGATGGTGTTAGGCGCATTTAATAAAGCGTGAATTTTTTGTATGCCTTCTAGTTCTGATAAGCCACGTGAAAAATGTTCAACGCCAATGCGGTGTGTAATGATTGCAGCGGGGGCAGGAATAACATCATTGTTTAATTTAATATTAATTTCTTCGCGTGATAATTCATTTAATTCAAGATCGGTTCGAATGGCCGCAAATTGTAGCACTTGATCAAAACATTTATTTAATCCGGTGGTTTCGATGTCGTAGAAGAGGTAGCTTGTCATTAGACTCAGTGTCAGTGTGTGTGTGAGTGAACGTAATATATCATAACATTTGAAATTTCATGAACGTCATGAACCGCTTCTTGATATTTTTGTGATAATTTTTCTGCAGAACAATTTTCAATCGCATCCAATGGCATGAAAATTTCAATGGTCAATTGCCCTGCCAAATAATGCATATTTATTTTTTGAATTTGCTTATAATGCGGCAATGAGGACCAGTGTTTTGCTAATATAGTTCGTAGCTTTTCACGATTCGGTAAATGCAAGGATGGATGTGCTGTTTCATCGTTTTCAGGGTCGATATGCACAGTAACGTCAAACAAGTTTTTAATATTCTTTAACAAAGCAGCATGAACTTCCTCGCCGATATGGTGACCTTCGGAAACTGAGATATGGGGGTCAACAATAATATGTAAATCAACAAAAATATAGCTACCATGCAATCGTGTACGCAATTGGTGAATAGATTTCACGCCTGAAATGTGTCGAATTACTTTCTTAATTTCCGCTAAGGTTAATTCATCAACAGCATGATCAATTAATTCTTGGACAGATTGCCAAATCATTTTAAAGGCCATTTTAATGATTAGTAGAGCAATAAAAAAAGCACCAACAGCGTCTAACCAGGGCAATCCCCATAAGCTACCCAGTACGCTAATTAAAACAATAAGTGAAACAAAAACATCACTTCGCTTATGCCATGCGTTGCTAATCAATAAATTTGAATTAATTTTTTCGCCTTGATTTTTTGAGTAATGAAATAAGGCTTCATTGGCTATAATAGAAACAATGGCGATAATGATGACTGGCAAGGTTGGCTTTTTAAAACCATGATAAAAAATTCGATGAACAGCTTCATAACCGATTGACCCCCCTACAATTAATAAAATGAGCGCAATTAAAATTGTCGCAATTGTTTCAATGCGTTGGTGCCCATAAGGGTGTTCTTTATCAGGATCGTTTGCACCCGCGCGTGCTGCTAGAAAAACAAAGGTATCGCTCATTAAATCAGAAAATGAATGGATGCCGTCTGCAATGAGCGCCTGGGAGTGACCGATTTTGCCGACAATGATTTTTAATACAGCTAGTAAAGCGTTTATTAAAGCGTTGATAAGCGAAACGATCAGTATGGTTTTGCCAGTGTGATTATTTTTCATAGTAAGCCCACCTTCCGAATTAGCATTGGAGTACGGTTATGATACACTACCGTCAAATAACTGACACTGATCCCTGACACTGAAATTATGACAAATAAATCCCACATCGATGCGGTACTAAAGAAAGCATATACCCCCGGATTCGTCACAGATATCGAAATGGACACTGTCGCACCTGGCTTAAATGAAGACGTGATTCGTTTTATTTCCGCCAAAAAAAATGAGCCTGATTTTTTGTTGCAGTGGCGCTTGAAAGCGTATCAATACTGGCTGACACTTAAAATGCCGACTTGGGCACACTTAAAAATTGATCCTATCGATTATCAAGCCATCAGTTATTTTTCGGCACCCAAATCAAAAAAAAACGCACCGAAAAGTTTGGATGAGGTAGATCCTAAATTATTAGAAATGTATGAAAAATTGGGTGTGCCTTTGCATGAGCGTGCAAGATTAGCTGGTGTTGCAGTGGATGCTGTATTTGATAGCGTGTCTGTTGCAACTACCTTTAAAGAAAAATTAAAAGAAGCGGGTGTGATTTTCTGCTCTTTTTCAGAAGCGGTTCATAACCACCCGGAATTAATTAAAAAATATTTAGGTTCGGTTGTTTCTTATCGTGATAATTTTTTTGCAGCACTCAATTCCGCTGTTTTTACAGATGGATCGTTTGTTTATATTCCTAAAGAAGTGCGATGCCCGATGGAATTATCAACTTATTTTCGCATTAACGCTTTAAATACAGGGCAATTCGAACGTACTTTAATTATTGCTGATGAAAACAGTCATGTTAGTTATTTAGAAGGATGCACTGCACCGATGCGTGATGAAAATCAATTGCATGCGGCAGTGGTTGAATTAATTGCGCATAGAAATGCGCAAATTAAATATTCGACCGTCCAAAATTGGTATCCAGGTGATGAAAATGGTAAAGGGGGTATCTATAATTTTGTAACAAAGCGTGGTTTATGCCAGGGAGAGTATTCAAAGATTTCGTGGACACAAATTGAAACAGGTTCGGCGATTACTTGGAAATATCCCAGTGTTATTTTGAAAGGAGATTATTCTGTTGGTGAATTTTATTCTGTTGCGTTAACCAATCATTATCAACAGGCTGATACAGGCACGAAAATGATTCATGCAGGAAAAAATACGAAGAGTACGATTATTTCAAAGGGAATTTCAGCGGGAAATGCGAGTAATACGTATCGTGGTTTGGTGCGTATCAGTCCAATGGCAGACAATGCGCGTAATTACAGCCAGTGCGATTCATTATTAATTAGCGACACCTGTGGTGCGCATACATTTCCTACGATAGAGGTTAAAAATAAAACGGCACAAGTGGAGCATGAAGCAACTACTTCAAAAATTAGCGAAGATCAATTATTTTATTGTCAACAGCGTGGTATTTCTTCGGAAGATGCAGTGTCGATGATCGTAAATGGATTTTGCAAAACGGTGTTTCAAGCGTTACCGATGGAGTTTGCAGTTGAAGCGCAGAAATTATTGGCGGTGAGTCTTGAGGGGTCTGTCGGATAAATCCCCCCGGTTTTGGCTTTTGCAAAACCGCCCCCCTTTTTCAAAGGGGGCAATTATATGTGTTATTTTATGAATTAAACAGAGCAATTAAATATGTTAAAAATCACAAACCTCCACGCCAAAGTGGGCAACACAGAAATCCTTAAAGGCATTAATTTAACGATCAATGCTGGCGAGGTGCATGCAATTATGGGGCCAAACGGTTCAGGTAAAACAACCTTGTCTAATATTCTGGCGGGTCGCGATGGTTATACGATGACGCAAGGTGAAATTTTATTTTGTGGTAAGGAAATTGTAAATGAGTCTGTTGAAGCGCGTGCTGCTGCTGGCTTATTTTTGGCAATGCAATATCCTGTTGAAATTCCCGGTGTAAATAATTCCTATTTTTTAAAAACTGCATTAAATGCCATTCGTAAAGCGCGGGGAGAATCGCCATTAGACGCATTTGAATTTATGGAAATTATTAAAAGTTATTTGTCAGAGGTTGGCATGGATGAAAAATTTTTAAAACGGGCTGTTAATACAGGATTCTCTGGCGGCGAAAAAAAGCGAAATGAAATTTTACAAATGTTATTACTGCAGCCAAAACTAGCGATTTGTGATGAAACCGATTCGGGTCTGGATGTTGATGCCTTGCAGGTGGTTGCCAAAGGAGTGAATCAATTACGCAGCCCTGATAAAGCCATTTTACTCATTACCCATTATCAACGTCTATTAAATTACGTAGAACCTGATTTTGTGCATATATTAATGAACGGGAAAATTGTGCAATCAGGCGGCAAAGAATTGGCGCAGGAGATTGAAGCGAGTGGGTATAGCGAATTACTATAAAATAGCACAGATACGCGCCCGGAAGGGTGTGTGTCAGAATTGAAAGAAACTATTATGAAAACAGCACAAACGCCTCAAAACTTAATCATTATCAATGGCGAATTACACGCGTTTAGCGATTCATCAAATGAAATCACCATTCAAGATAATAATATTATTATTTCACCACAGCAAAACAGTAAAATAAATCTCTATATTATTGATGATTCAGAAAAATCAATTAAGCAGGACATTGAAGTAAATTTTCAAGAGAAAAATGCTGAAATATCCCTTTTTGGCTTATATCAAGGGCGTGACATACAAACGCTAGACATCAAAACAGTGATAAATCATACCGTTTCAAATTGCATCAGCCGACAATTGTGGAAAGGTGTGTTACACGATTCTTCAAAAGCCTCCTTTGAAGGAAAAATTATTGTTGCGCGCAATGCTCAAAAAACAGAAGCCCATCTATTGAATAAAAATTTATTACTATCGAAAACAGCAGAAGTGACAACGCGCCCTTTTTTAGAAATTGATGCCAATGATGTAAAATGTTCTCATGGTGCAACAGTGGGTTGCTTGGATGAAAATGCTTTATTTTATTTACGCGCGCGAGGCATTACAGAAAACGATGCACGTAATTTATTAATTGAAGGTTTTGTGAATGAAATAATAAATAGCACGGAAGCGCTGGCGAAAGCCTGCGCGCGAATTTCGCGAGTTACTTTATGATGAGAGATGATTTCCCTATTTTCAAACACAATCCTGATTTAATTTATTTAGATTCAGCTTCGACGTCTCAAAAACCCCAATCTGCTATTGATGCGGAAATGCAATTTTACGAAAAAGATTATGCGAATGTGCACCGCGGTATTTATAAACTCAGTGAAAGTGCAACGTCTGCGTATGAATGTGTGCGTGAAAAAGTAATGCAATTTATTAATGCAAAATGCGCGCATGAAATTATTTTTACAAAAGGAACAACAGAGGCAATTAATTTAATTGCACATTCATTTGGATTAGAAAATATAAAAGCAGGAGATGAAATTATTATTTCTGCCATGGAGCATCATTCAAATATTGTACCGTGGCAACAAGTATGTGAAAAAGTGGGTGCAAAATTAATTATTATTCCGTTATTAAATAGCAGTGACTTTGATCTTGATTTTTATTTTAAGGCGTTAACAGATAAAGTCAAGTTGGTCGCTGTTATTCATGTTTCCAATGTGCTTGGTACCATTAATCCTGTTAAAAAAATAATTCAAGCAGCGCGTGAAAAAAACATTCCTGTTTTATTAGATGGTGCACAAGCGATTGGGCACATGCCGGTTGATGTGCAAGATTTAGATTGTGATTTTTATGTGTTTTCAGCCCATAAAATGTATGGTCCAACGGGCGTTGGTGTTTTGTATGGTAAAGAAAAATATTTAGATACCATGACGCCGTACCAGACAGGCGGCAATATGATTCGCCAAGTCACGTTTGAAAAAACAGAGTTTAATGTGTTACCCAATAAGCTTGAACCGGGAACACCTAACATTGCGGGTGTGATTGGATTTGGCGCTGCGATTGATTATATTTTAGGTGTGAGCAGTGCCAATGGCAGCGAGACCATATCAGAGCCCCGCGCGTTAGCAAGGGAAAAAGCAATCTTCCTTACCATATCAGAGCCCCGCGCGTTAGCAAGGGAAAAAGCAATCTTCCTTAGCGACCGCGAAAGTCTGACGCACGATAAATTTTATTTGATTCAAAAACATGAACAGCAACTGCTAAATTATACAACTGAGCAATTGCAAAAAATCGATGGCTTAACCATCTACGGCACATCAAAAAATAAATTGGGCGTGATTTCTTTTACTATGAATTGCGCACATCCGCACGATATTGCAACGATTCTAGATCAATCACATGTTGCAGTGAGAGCAGGGCATCATTGCGCGATGCCACTGATAGATTATTTAAATGTGTCTGCATTGGTGCGTATTTCCTTTGGAGTTTATAACGAATGTTCTGATATTGATGCATTAATAATGGCTTTAAAAAACGTTCGGAAGATATTTCATGTCTGATTTACGAGAGTTATATCAAGAATTAATTGTTGATCATGGCCGCCATCCCCGTAATTTTAAAGTGATGGATGATGCCAGCATTTATAAAGTGGGTTTTAATCCTTTATGTGGCGATCGATTAACCTTATTTTTAAAAATACAAAATGATAAAATTATTGATGCAAGCTTTCAAGGTTCAGGTTGCGCTATTTCAATGGCTTCCGCTTCGTTAATGACAGAAGCGTTGAAAGGAAAAACAGTTATTGAAACAAAAAATATATTTGATGCATTTCACTTATTGGTAACAAAAGGCGATGAATCACGGGTTAATTTATTGGGGAAATTATCCGTATTAAAGGGCGTTTGTGAATACCCTGCGCGTGTAAAATGTGCGACACTCGCGTGGCAGACGATGATTGAGGCGATATCATGATTATATTAACAGCAGCAGCAAAAGAGCATATTAAAACCATGCTAAAAAATAATAATTCTGCATTTCGTTTGTCTGTAAAACAAACAGGCTGCTCAGGATATATGTATATTCCTGAAATGGTTGAAAGTAAAAAAAAGGAAACAGATATTGAAATTCAAACACCTGATTTATTGATTTATATCGATGCAGCCAGTGCTGAAATATTGAAGGGTACTGAAATTGATTATGTTAAAAAGGGATTGGGTGTATATCAATTGGAATACCATAATCCACAGGCTGATAGTTTATGCGGCTGTGGTGAGAGTTTTAATTTGAAAAATCCCTCTGATTTTGCCGATGCAAAATCATTTCCTTTTGAAAAAGGCGGTGATTGTGAGCGATAAACAAATAATTATTTTATCCCGCGAGTGCACAGCATTACTCGTCCCCTCTGGCGCGCGTATTATGCTGCACGAAGGAACAGAAGTAACCATTACACAATCATTGGGAAATAGTTACACCGTTGCTGTTTATGGTAATTTGGCGCGTATTGATGGAAAAGATGCGGATGCTTTGGGGAAGACGCCCACGAATTCCTTATCTGAGTTGCCAGAAGATGCGACAATTGAAGATCAAGTGTGGCATCAATTAAAAGGTGTTTACGATCCTGAAATTCCTGTGAATATAGTTGACCTCGGTCTTGTGTATCATTGTACTGTTACACCTGATATTACAGATAGCACCGGTTATATTGTTAATGTTGTGATGACATTAACAGCACCGGGTTGTGGCATGGGCCCCGTGATTGCACATGATGCAAAACAAAGAATATTAGCGATTCCTGGCGTTAAAAAAACAGAAATTGAAATTGTTTTTGAACCAGCCTGGGATCAAAGCATGATGAGCGATACGGCGAAATTAGAGTTAGGCATGTTATGATTTTTATCGATTAAGGAATTAAACACCTTGCCAAAAATAAAAAACAGAAGTTGGATACACCGTCATCTCAATGACCCTTACGTTAAAAAAGCGCAACGCTTAGGTTATGCTTCGCGCGCTGCATTTAAATTATTGGGTATACAAGAAAAAGATAAACTGTTTAAACCGGGTATGACAGTAATTGATTTGGGTTCAACGCCAGGGGGGTGGTCACAAGTTGCCAGAAAATACGTTGGGCAAAGTGGAAAAGTTATTGCCATTGATTTGTTGCCGATGGATGGTGTGCCCGATGTAATTTTTATTTTGGGTGATTTTAACGATCACATTATTTTGGATCAGTTAAATACGGAATTAAACGGTGAAAAGGCGGATGTCATTATTTCAGATATGGCGCCGAATTTAAGTGGTCAACGTTCCATTGATTTGCCGCGAACGATTCATTTGTTGGAATTGGCATTAGATTGCGTGGAAAAAAATTTAAAGCCAGGTGGCACATTTTTATTTAAAGCATTTCACGGTGCTGGCTTAGAAGAATTTTTACAGCGTGTGAAAACGCATTTTAAACAGGTGAAATATCGAAAGCCTGAAGCATCGCGTTCTGAATCAACGGAAATTTACATATTGGCGATGGGATTTCGTTAGCATCTTGAGTTGGAACAGGTATAATTAAATCTATTGCACTGCTGCTTACGAGGATCTTATTTTGAATACAATGTTAAAAAACTTGTTTTTGTGGTTAATTATTGCCGTGGTTTTAATCACGATTTTTAGTAATTTTGGCCCACAAGAACCCGATGTTGCGCAATATACCTATTCTCAATTCTTACAGTCGGTACAAGATAATAAAATTGGCAGTGTTGTCATTCAAAACGATATTATTACCGGCAAAACCAAAGAAGGTAAGCAATTTGAAACTTACATGCCGATGCCGGATCAAAGTTTGCTGGATAATTTGATCAAACAAAAAGTCAGTGTGGAAGGCCAACCCCCTAAACAACGCAGTTTACTCACCCAAATTTTAATTAGCTGGGCGCCATTTTTGTTATTAATTGGTGTTTGGATTTTCTTTATGCGACAAATGCAGGGCGGTGGCAAGGGTGGGCCAATGTCATTTGGTCGCAGCAAAGCACGTTTGCTGGGCATGGATCAAGTGAAAGTAACATTTAAAGATGTGGCAGGCGTGGATGAAGCCAAGGCTGAATTAGAAGAAATGGTTGAATTTTTAAAAGACCCTAATAAATTTCAAAAGCTTGGTGGCCAAATGCCGTGCGGCGTTTTGTTAGTCGGGTCGCCTGGTACAGGTAAAACCATGTTGGCTAAAGCAGTTGCAGGCGAAGCAAAAGTGCCGTTTTTTACGATTTCCGGTTCTGATTTTGTTGAGATGTTTGTGGGTGTGGG
>MGXX01000083.1 GCA_001801515.1 Gammaproteobacteria bacterium RIFCSPHIGHO2_12_FULL_38_11 | reverse complement strand
CATCCTAATCCAATATTGTATTCACGGCTACCACGATTATCAGTATTACCCTCTAAACGAATATGCGCAGACGCATGTGATGCCAAATAATTCGCTTGGTTCATCAGTGCTGTCATATCCTGCGAACGCAAGTCACTGCTGTTTAACGCAAAATAATAAGTTTGATTTGAAGGTGCTTTCATCGAATTGATTTTGAAACCGTCTGAATCTGTGTTGCCAGCATTCATACCGTACGTTTGACTGCCATCGGAACCCGAACCACTATCATTCATGTTTGCACTCGGTTTTTTTGAACACGATGACAAAGCCATCATGCCGATTGCCGCCACGGCAATGACTGCTACTCTCACTAATGCTTTTTTCATATTTTTTATCTCCTTGATGTCTTACGTTTAAAAAAAATTAAACTACATTTTAAAATTATTTTAGTTTCGTGCTTCGTAGCTTCCACTCGCTAACGCTCGGGGCTCTGAGCGCAGTGCCTATAAAAAAGGTGACCATGACGGATCTTGCACATCGCCTTGCTGCGATGGCAAACGCAATTTCACGCGACCATCCATCGACACCAGCCCCAGCATTTCATGTCCAGCAAATCGTGTTCCGTATAATATCATTTTTCCATTCGGCGCCAAACTCGGCGAGTCGTCAGACCCGCCACCTGTCAAAATACTTAAGCGACCTGAATTTAAATCTTGTTTTGCAATATTATAACCCGAACCATCAGCATGAATAATAACCAATGTATTTGCATGCGGCGTTAAACAAGCCCTTGCATTATATCCACCATCAAAGGTCACACGTGCAACCTGATGATCTGCAAAATTATAACGATAAATCTCAGGACCCCCTGCACGACTCGACGTAAAAAACAATGCGCTACCATCCGGTGACCAAGTTGGTTCAGTATCGATTGCCGTATCATTTGTGATTTGTGTTAAGTGGTGCGTAGCCAAATCCATAACATAAATATTGGGATTTCCCGTATTCAACGTTAACACCATCGCAAGACGTCGATTGTTCGGCGAAAAAGCCGGTGAACTATTAATTCCAGGGAAATTGGCAACAACTTGACGACTACCAGATAATAAATTTTGCAAATAAATATTCTGATAATGTCCTTGAAAAGAAACATAAGCTAAACTATGTCCATCATGTGACCAAGTCGGCGACATAATGGGTTGCCCAGATGACAGCAATGTTTGTGGACCAAATCCGTCTTCATCGGCAACAATAAGCCGATAATATGCCGATCCGTTATTATAATGTTGCGCCAACACGTAGGCGATTTTTGTTGAAAAAATACCGCGAACCCCTGTTAATTTTTGATAAATCATATCACTAATGTGATGGGCGAGTCCGCGCATGCCCGCTTGATTCACTGTGAATCCTTGGTTTAATAAAACAGCTGCATTGGGATTTTGCGGATTAACGGGCGCATATAAATTAACTAACTGAAACAGCACTTCATATTTTCCAGCACTCAACGGATGAACTTGTCCAATCACGATATCGTTGGCACCCTGCTTTTGCCAATAAGTTGTATTAATTTGTGAAACTTGAACGGGCAATGACGCCAACATTCCCGGTGCTTTTACGTTAAATTCGCCGCTATTTTGCAAGTCATTTGAAATGACTTGCGACAAAGTTGTGTTACCCGACACATTACTGGTTTGGTTTGCAAAAGGGACAATTACAATTGGAATGGCTGCATTCATACCTTGTGTTAATTCAAGCTGTAACGCCGCTTGTGCCGGCAACTGAAAAAACAGCCCAGCGATTAGCCACAATTGAATTTTCCGACAGAATCGCATCACAAACCTCGCAATATTTTGAACAATATTACTCGTTTTATACTCAAAAACAAGAAAATCAGAAGAGTATTGAAGATCACGTATTCTGTAAATACCCCTGCGGACTCAAGGTCAAAACCAATTGACGAAAATTGCCAAACAATGAAGGATTGCTTGGCACCGGCAACGGTGATGACTGCTGAATCGCTTGTTGCGCTGATTGATCCAAGGCCGTATCACCACTGCTTTTCACTAAATTAATAGACAACACATCACCATTTGGCGCCAATGCAATCGAATAAATACATTTTAATTTGCTGTCCACTTTATCAATTCGCCAATTTGATTGAATTGTCGCTAAAATTTGTGCTTTGTATTTATCAATAACACCTTGTTGCGCGAGGGATTGCACTTGTGTAATGTTTTTTTGTTCACTGTTTAGCTGCTGCTGCATTAATTGTTCTTGTAATTTTTTTTGTTCAGCAAGTAATTTATTTTTTTTTGCTAACGCTTTTAATGTTTTTTGTTTTTCTTGCTTTGCCAATTCCGCACTTGCTAACGCGCGCGCTTCTATTTCTTTTTTTAAGGTTTTTTGTGCAAGTAATTTTTTTTGTTTTTCCTGCGCTGCTTTTTTTGCTTCACTGGCTTTTAATGCAGCCAATTTTTGTAGTTTCGCTGTTTCTACTTTTTCTAACTGCAGCATTTTCGCATGATTCTCGCGCGCGCTTTGTAGCTTCTGCTCGCTCACACTCTGGGCTCTGAGCTGTTCTGAAAGCTTCTGCTCACTAACGCTCGGAACTCTGGGCTGTTCTGAATGCTGAATAATCGCCGTTGCATGAATAATTTTCTGTGGAGATGACGACGGAGGCGCACGAAACTGTGAAGCTGCAAAATTAAAGAGCAATAGCATTAACACAACCACATGCACCAAAATGGCGATGAGGCAGGGTTTACGATAATTTTCAGGCAGACGCATCATGTTAAAATCCTATAGCTCACCAACTTGGTTGAAATATACACAAATCGAGTGGATAATGGAGATCGGATCATATAGAAAAGGAATTGCCTTATGTCCCGAACAACTTGCTTCATCTATGAAGAAGACATTCCACCCCAATTACTTCAAACAGCTTATGCTAAAAACAACAATATCATTTTTTTCGTGCAATACAATTCGAATCGTCCTCAAGAAGTTCAATTAAACTACATTTATGCCGGCAACCTGAGCCAAACTTTTATTGCAAATAATCCAAGATATGGCAACACAAATGAACTGATAGTCCGGCAGTTGGTTTTCAGAAATATTATACCGCCGAAGGACGATAATACGACATATGAAAAATGGTTGAATAATATTTTTCTAAAACATCAGGCTGCTTTTAGCCCTGAAGAAATAAACATTACCTCACCTATTAACTACAAACCACAATGCACCTTTTTAAAGCCACCCATATCGCCTGCCTCACCTGTCAGACGCGTAAAAACGCAATCACCGTTGATAGATCATTCGGTCGCGTTTTTTGAATCAGCAAAACCCAGCGCAACCCTCAAAAAAAAGTCCATCAAGGAATCTAAGTTTAATTGTCTAGAGTGTGTTATTTCCTAATACGCTCTTGCAACAACGGAATGATTTTTTCAAATGCAATATTTTCTACTGCCTCATTTGTACGATGTTTATATTCTACTGTTCCTTCATCGATTCCACGCTCGCCAATCACAATGCGATGCGCTACACCGATTAAATCCATCGTTGCAAACATCACACCAGGACGTTCTTTACGATCATCCAATAACACATCAAAGCCCAATGATTTTAATTCATCATACAATTTCATGGCCTGTTCGCGCACACGATGCGCTTTATGCATTTGCATGGGGACAATCGCAATTTGAAATGGTGCCATGGCATCCGGCCAAATAATGCCTTTATCATCATGATTTTGTTCAATGCTCGCAGCAACAATTCGTGATACACCAATACCATAACAACCCATTTGCGGATGCAGCGCTTTTCCTTCTTCGGTAAGCACAGTTAAATTCATTGCTTTGCTATATTTATCACCCAACTGAAATACATGGCCCACTTCAATACCACGCGCAAAATATAATTTACCTTTTCCATCAGGGCTATTATCGCCTTCTTTGACCGGTTGTGTTTTTTCTAAATTTTCAGCACGTTCAATATTTGCCGCATAATTACTGCCATCACTATAAACAATAATATCTTCGCCCGATTCTGCTATCACCTGAAATTCATGTGAGAACGCGCCACCAATTTGCCCAGTGTCTGCAAACACCGCGCGAAATTGCAATCCTAAACGCGTAAATATTTTTGTATAAGCGTCATACATCACCTGATAAGTTTCTTTCAGTGAATCCGTATCGACATGAAATGAATAAGAATCCTTCATTAAAAATTCACGTGCACGCATCACGCCAAACCGAGGACGAATCTCATCACGAAATTTTGTTTGAATTTGATAGAGATTAATCGGTAATTGTTTATAACTGCTTAATTCATTACGCATCAAATGTGTCACCACTTCTTCATGCGTTGGACCAAAACAAAATTCACGCTCATGGCGATCTTTTATTTTTAATAATTCATTGCCATATTTTTCCCAACGGTCTGATTCAATCCATAATTCCGCTGGCTGAACAGCAGGCATTAAAATTTCCAGTGCGCCCGCACGATTCATTTCATCGCGGACAATATTTTCTACTTTTTTTAATACCCGCACACCTAACGGTAGCCACGTATACAATCCACTTGCTAATTTACGAATAAGTCCCGCACGCAACATCAACTGATGACTAATTAATTCGGCATCAGCTGGTGTTTCTTTAAGTGTTGCTAATAAAAATTGACTGGTGAGCACGTTAGTCGTTCCTTTAGAATGTGAAAAAGGTTTATTTTCAATCATATTAGTGAGTGAATGCAAGCGCGAAAGTGTCAGCATCAGTAAACAGGGTCAGAAAATATAAAATCTGACACTGTTTTGATTAACTTCTTGACAACATTATTTTTTAAGGAGTAGGATTGACTTTACATCAACCGACATTGATATTACCAGCGTTAGGCGTAAACGTTCAGCCCTCGACTAAAGCTAAACATTTTTCGTTTAATGCTTTAAAAAAACCCCGCTTTAGCGGGGTTTTTTTATTGGGGTAAAAGTTTTATGAAATATAAGGAACATGTACGAAATAACTTGGACAATTGAGGCCAGTGCAAGTAAAACTCACACTGACCCGATACTGTCTTACATCATTCCACCCATACCGCCCATACCACCCATGCCGCCCATACCACCAGCGCCACCACCTTGGTTGTCATCATCTTTTTTTGGTAACTCAGTGATCATACATTCTGTTGTGATCATCAAGCTTGCGATGGATGCTGCATTTTGCAATGCTGTGCGGGTTACTTTAGTAGGATCTAAAATTCCCATTTCAATCATATCACCGTATTCACCTGTCGCTGCATTATAACCAAAATTATCAGATTTGTGCTCTGCCACTTTTGCTAAAATAACCGCAGCTTCTTCACCTGCATTTTTCACAATTTGACGCAAGGGCGATTGCAATGCACGACATAAAATTTCAACACCAACGCGCTGATCATCGTTATCCACTTTGAGCTTGCAAATAACCCGTGATGCGCGGATTAATGCAACACCACCACCCGGCACAACACCTTCTTCAACTGCCGCACGCGTCGCATGCAACGCATCTTCAACACGCGCTTTCTTTTCTTTCATTTCAATTTCAGTTGCTGCACCCACTTTAATTACCGCAACACCGCCAGCCAATTTAGCCAAACGTTCCTGCAATTTTTCACGATCATAATCAGAGGAAGTATCTTCAACTTCACGACGAATTTGATCGATGCGTGATTTAATTTCTGACACAGAACCTGAACCGTCGATAATAGTCGTATTTTCTTTAGTAACAACGACACGTTTTGCAGAACCCAAATCTGGCAAAGTCGTTGTTTCCAATGACATACCCACTTCTTCAGAAATAACTTTTGCGCCGGTTAAAGTAGCAATATCCTGCAACATCGCTTTACGACGATCGCCAAAGCCTGGTGCTTTTACTGCACATACTTTAACGATACCGCGAATCGTATTCACAACCAAAGTTGCTAATGCTTCGCCTTCAACATCTTCAGCAATAATCAATAATGATTTGCCCGATTTCGCAACCGCTTCTAACACAGGGAGCATTTCGCGAATATTCGAAATCTTTTTATCAACCACTAAAATATAAGGTGCTTCTAATTCTGCGCTCATATTTTGTTGATTGTTAATAAAATAAGGCGACAAATAACCACGGTCAAATTGCATCCCTTCAACAACAGTCAGTTCATTTTCAAAACCTGAACCATCTTCAACCGTAATAACACCTTCTTTGCCTACTTTTTCCATTGCTTGCGCAATAATTTTTCCGATAGACTCATCAGAATTTGCAGAAATGGTGCCAACTTGCGCAATCGCTTTGTTATCCGCGCACGGTTTTGAAATCTTTTTTAATTCTTCTGTTACAGCAACAACCGCTTTTTCAATTCCACGTTTTAAATCCATTGGATTCATGCCGGCAGCAACCGAACGAATGCCCTCCAACAGAATAGCTTCTGCTAAAACAGTTGCTGTTGTTGTACCATCACCCGCTAAATCAGAAGTTTGTGACGCCACTTCTTTTACCATTTGTGCGCCCATGTTTTCAAACTTACATGCTAATTCAATTTCTTTCGCAACACTGACACCATCTTTTGTGATGGTCGGTGCGCCAAAAGATTTATCTAATACCACGTTACGACCACGGGGTCCCAATGTTACTTTAACAGCACCAGCCAATTTGCTAACACCACTTGCCATTGCATGTAATGCATCTGGGCCAAATTTTAGTTCTTTTGCACTCATTGTTAAAACCTCTTGTTTTATTAAATCACAGACGCGATAAATCGCGTCTCTACAAATTAATTAATAACCGCAACAACATCATCTTCACGCATCACGATTAATTCTTCGCCATCGATTTTAATTTCTGTACCAGAATATTTTCCGAATACAACGACATCCCCGACTTTGACAGCCATAGGAATAATTTTTCCGTCGTTTGATGCTTTTCCAGCGCCAACGGCAACAACTGTTCCACGAACTGGCTTTTCAGCAGCTGAATCTGGAATAACAATTCCACCAGCCGATGTACGTTCTTCGTCCAAGCGTTTGATCACTACGCGATCGTGTAAGGGTTTAATTTTCACGTTTCATTCTCCTCAATTATTTTCTCATCAGAACAACCGTCCTGATGAAAATGAGATGAGGGCAATGCTTGGAAATTCAAGGGCTGACTGATATGATTTCTTAAACAATCACTCGGAGATCAAGGAATGAACACTGAAAATAAAAAAGACCACTTGCTCTGGAAAATAGCAAAAGGCAGATTAGGCTTTCGTCGAAATTTTCAATCTTATATTGTAATTAATTTATTTTTAATTGCTGTTTGGTATTTCACAGGACAAGGTCATTTCTGGCCGCTGTGGGTTATCTTGGGCTGGGGACTGGGATTGGTTATACAATATTTGCAAGTTTTTCATGGGAAATCTGTTGATGAGGAATATAAAAAACTAAAAGAACAGGCTAAAAAATAATACCATTTTTCAAATAGCTGCTGAGTGTTATTATCTCACCTTCAATATTTAATTCTTTTTTTGCCGCTAATAAAGCACGTTCCTCGCGTTCAAACGTATCTTTATCTGAAGCATCCCAACATACTTGAATTAATTTTTGCCGGCCATCAATTGTTTGCGCTAGAAAATCAATTTCAAAACGTTTATGTGTTAAATAATAATTCACTTTACATCCTTGTCGCTTTAAATCCAAATAAACAACCGTTTCAAATAATCGACCAAAATCATATTGCTTATTTAATGTCACCGCATTAATTAAACCAGGATCAATCGCATAAACTTTTTTTGGATTAGTTTGAACCTTACGCAATGATCTATCATAAAGACCAATTGAAAAAGCCAAATACGCATCTTCGATATAGTGCATATAATCATATAAAGCATCTTTGTTTATTTGATAACCTTGTGATTTAACATCATTATAAAATTTATTAATTGAAAATGATGCGCCGCTATTTTGAATAATAAAAAGAATTAAATATTTTAATAGCGTCGTATTTTTTACACCATGACGCTCAATGATATCGCGGTAAATAACAACATCAATATATTCTTGCAGCGTTTTGATACGTACATCAGAATCAAAATCAATCACCTCTGGAAATCCGCCACCCATCAAATACGTTTCAAAATATTTTTTTAATTGATCTTGTTTTTTAAGGGAAAATAAATCCGACTGATGATCTATTTTCCTTGTTGTTAAAAATTCTTTAAAACTCAACGGCCAAATTTCAGTTGATATTGAACGTCCTCGCAAACTGGTATGAATTTCTTTACTCAACAATTTTGCCGATGAGCCCGATAAGTAAATATCCGCGTTTTTGGTATCGTGGAAACGACGAATGATAATCGCCCAATCCGGCGCCATTTGAATTTCATCCAGAAAAAAATAACATCGGTGATCATGATTTTCAGGATGCAAAGTATAAAAAGCTTCGATAAGTTTCGCGCATTTTTCACGGGTCAACGGCATTAATCGATCATCCTCAAAATTGATATACAAAATTTGCGTAATCGGGATACCTTCAGCCAGTAAGGATTGTATTGTTTGAAGTAAAAATGATGTTTTGCCTGCGCGCCGCATGCCAATAGCAACTTTGATCTTGTTATCTGCTACCGGAAAAACAGCATTTCGGCGAATAATGCTAACATATTGTAATTTATCACGAAACTCACCCAATAACATTTCAAGCAGTTCTTTTTCGATCATAATCTTTCCTTAAACTAAGGATAGATTCGACTAAATCTATCCTGATATTAAGTAAAGATTATAATAAATCTTTCCTTATTTCAAGGAAAGATTAATGCTTGCGAAATATCGCTTCAACCTTTTCACGATCGAAACCAAATTCATACAATTGAATTGCCCACTTAAGGAGAGCTTGATACAATGCAAACGAAGCTAAAAAATAAGCTATTTAACCTAAATTTGTCAGTTGAAACTGTCGCAAGGAAGCCTCACAGGTGAAATTTAAATGTCATTGCTTTTTTCACAAAATAAACCACGTCCTATTATTTTAGCTATTATTTGTCCAACCTGCGCAAAACAAGCTATTTTTATTTCAGGCATTTCCAAAAAAATTTGCAAAAAAGATATTCCATTATTTGAAAAACATCCAAGTTTTGGCTTATGTTTTTCTGTTCCTACAACAGTGGGTGTCGACTATTATGCCGTTTATTTTCCAGGATTGCATGAACCAGACGCGAGTTATTTATCTGCCGCTCCTGATGATCAACCCACCTCAAGATGGACAGGAAACGAAAGCATAGACAATGGAACAGCGATATGCGATCACTGTTTATTAAGAAAAAAGCATTTTTTACGCTGGCCCACCGATGCATTTTTTCAGTGGAAAATACGGCATGGAAAAGTATTATGGGCATGGAATCGCGAGCATGCCGTTGAATTACGAGATTATATTCTTTCAAAAAACAGAACGCGGACACCTACCTCTTTCTCTCTGCCTGCGGATTTTAAGAAAAAATCAGTACGCGACCTTATCTGTAAAAAAATAAATGCCTCATTATTAACGGGATTGTCATCATGAACCGAAGCGCCACTGCCACAAATGCCTCACAATTAACAACAAACCTAAGTCGCCATATTTGTGTCACGCCGGTTACCGATGTTGATGGCCAAAAAAGACAAATCATCAGCTCAAAATCGCTCACTGACCAATCCGTTCTTTTGAATGCCAAGCAGGATGAATTTGACGCATCAATGACGCGCAACAGAAAAATAATTTACAAAAAAAAATCAACTCAAACTCAAACCATAAGCGGCGCATGGTTTTTGATGAATATTTTATTTTCTCAGGGCAATATTTGGTGTCGTGGCGTCATGCCTACAGATGGAGTGGAAGCGCATATCACATGGATGGTCCCTGACGTCTGGAAAGTCATTTTCCAATTCACGCTTGGTATTTTGCAACACGATCAAGTAGAAGAATTAGGCCACTACGCCCTTGCCATCAATAGAGCATCTACTTTTGCACAGATTGAAATGAGCCTTGATCAAGTGATTGATGCTGTTGTTCGTGCTGATGAAGACAAGGTAAAACACATTTTAAATTCAAATCCACTTTATTTATTAAAAAAATTGAACTTAAGCGAAATTCCTAATGCGCTTCGCACACACAGCTCAGTTGGCGCGCCATTCACTGGTCTTTTAGCTGCCGCGCGTAATCGAATTCAACTCACCCCCTTTCAAGCCGCGCTCGCTTGTGGTGACGATGATATGTGTAAAATGATGGCGGAACAATTTGCGCATTTAACAGTGGATTTAGAAGGCAAGCCTATCGATGGGATGGGTGAAATGAAAAGACAATACCAAGAAATTTACACCAAAAGCTTACAAAATTATTTGAATAAACAAAAAACCGAAATCATTCGCTTAATTACTCTGCAATCAGAATTGAAACAAGATGATCCCAACTATACCGCTACACATAAAGACATCGAAGAAAAAATCAAAAAAGCACAAAACAATGTGCGAGCTTATACAAAAGCGTTTATCGAAAGTCGCAGTGAAACAGATGAAAATAAAAGCATCGAAATCCTTGAGAAAGCCCATCTCCAGGCCCAAATTGACAATCAATTTGATACAAGGCCCTATTTTGAGGCGATTGAATCAGCAACGCCTGCAGAAATCGATGCACTGCATAGAATCATCACCACTACCACACAACAAGCACTCGATGATGCAATACTCGCCACTGATACTTCATTTACGCAAACCGATGCGTGCCGCAATAAACCATTTAATCAATTAAATTTATTTGAAAAAATGAATCGTTATCGGGAAGAATTAAAATTACACATGGATGACGAAATCATTATTAATCCCAATCATATTCAAAACGCGCTTGATATTGGCCATGAAAAATATCGGACGATGGAGCGCGCCGGCTCTGATACAAATACCAAAAAGCGCGATATCACCTGGTCAATGGGCGTGGGTACACCACAACGTTTCGCCTCAGAAACTTATAGACAAGGTATGCGTCAAGGTACTTACTGTTTAGTAGTAGTAGAAAAAAAAGAGCTTCGCGCTGCTCCTCGGCAGTCCCGCTTCAATGATTATGATCGCCGTGATTATAGTGTTATTCGCGATGTCCTCGTTGATGTCTCTCTTTCAATTCCGTCGTGCATTGATGGTTGGGGATTTAAATTTGCGGCGGGCATCAACCCCGTCACATCGAAGTCGGCGACCGCCACTAACGTCGTTTGTACTGTTTTCAAAACTTATGTCGAACAAAAGCATCACGCTTGGAAAACTTACGCAGCCTTCGAAATCACACCAGTCTCGCAGTTGCTCAGTTCCCTGGAGCAATCTTCAGAAGTGGCCGGTTTTTGATTTACCCCGTTAATCATGCCCTTTCATAATCGTACCAACAGCAATATCTTCATCAATTTCTGGCCAATGCACGCCAATACCATTGCCTATTAAGCGCCAATTACCGCGATTTTTTTCAGTCGCATCACGTAATTTTGGAAACCATTCGAGTGGCGCAGAAACTTCTCTACCGTCGGCTAATACCAAATGCAGCGCATTTTTTGTAAAACTGACATCAACTGCATGATCATCAAATTTAACGGCCAAAGTGCTCATACCATTTCTCCAAAAATATTTTACTGTTTTCGATAACAATCGCCCTAATTTCAGTCAACTCGTGACTTCTAAAACCGGACGAGCTTGCCAGGTTGATAGGTTTTAACCAAAGCTTCGCCACTTTGTCGTCATGTTCCACGTGTATGTGTGGCGGTTCGCTTCCTTCTAAACTGAAAAAGAAGAAACGATAGCCTTTAATTCTCAATACAGTTGGCATTTTTGCCATCCTCACCCATTCATAACAACCAAATTCGATAAAACCCTCGTTTTATCAGCAATTCCCGGTGAACTGAAGCTCACATAAATTTTTTCTAAAAATTTTCAAATCACTTTTTACGAATACGAAAAAAACCACAAATTTTACCATATTTTTTGAATATGCTGCAAAATTTTATCGCCCTTGAATAGAAATTGAAATAGCGCAGTAGATTACTATAGGGCGCATTGTACGAAAAAAATTTCTAACTGTTTAGGAAATTGTGCGAAGATATGCAAAAAATGAATGGATTTGGGTTCATCGAATTGCTGATTTTTTCTGCCATTTTGAAGAAACTCTTAACAATCGATTTGTACAATAACACCCATCAAAATAAAAATTTAGAGACACTGACGATGAGCAGAACAACGACGCAAGCCACCACATTCAGCACTGCAATCACCACACCATCTCCCAACACTAAAAAAATTTATCTTTCTGCGC
>MGXX01000082.1 GCA_001801515.1 Gammaproteobacteria bacterium RIFCSPHIGHO2_12_FULL_38_11 | reverse complement strand
TATTGTCAGAACGTGAATTACAAGTGATGATGATGATTACGCGTGGCACGAATGTGCAATTAATTGCTGAAAGCTTACATTTAAGCGCAAAAACAGTAAACAGTTATCGCTACCGTATTTTTATTAAATTGAAAGTGAAAAATGATGTGGAACTAACTTTGTTGGCAATTCGTTATGGTATTGTTGATTCTGAAGCGGTAACGGTGTGAATGTGAACATGCGGTGCGCTAGTGAATAGAGGAATCTTGCAAGAGAACATCAACAATCAAAATACTATGAATATCCAACACATCCCGAGCAGCCCTGGCGTCTATCGCTTCCTCGATGCGCAAAAAAAAATATTATATGTCGGCAAAGCCAAAAATTTAAAAAAACGCGTGTCGCAGTATTTTCAAAAAAATATCACGAATAAGAAAACAGCGGCTTTAATGGCGAAAGCAGTTGATGTGGAAATAACCATCACCGATTCAGAAAATCAAGCGTTATTGCTCGAAGCAAATTTAATTAAACAGCATCGTCCAAGGTATAATGTCTTGTTGCGTGATGATAAAGCTTATCCTTATTTATTTCTATCAAAATCAATGGAGGCGAAAACGCTCGCGAATGCGTTCCCTAGACTTGACTATCATCGGGGCCCGAAAAAGGAAAAAGGCCGTTATTTTGGACCGTATCCCAATGCGGGTTCTGTGCGCGACAATTTAGCTTTAATTCAAAAATTATTTAAGTTGCGTCAATGCAGCGACATTTTTTTTTCACACCGTTCACGCCCGTGTTTGCAATATCAAATTAATCGCTGCACAGCCCCCTGCGTAAATTTAGTTTCGAAAGAAAATTATCAAATTCAAGTGCAAGATGCAATTGATTTTTTAGAAGGTAAAAATAAAACAATTATGCATTCTGTAGAAAAAAGGATGCATGATCACTCAAAAAAATTAGATTATGAAAAAGCAGCCAATTGCCGCGATTTATTAATTCGCTTGCGACAATTACAAACACAGCAATTTATTACTGGCGGTAAAAACAATGTGGATATTTTTGGTGTGGTTGAAAATAGAGGGGATATAGCGATTGCTGTCGTGGCTATTCGCCATGGTCAAATGATGGGTCATAAAACTTTTTTTCCGCATTTTCCGGTTGACACAATCATTGATGAGGTACTTTGCGAATTTATTCCGCAATATTATTTTAACCCTGAGCGGCAAGGGCAATCTATTGATCGTATCGTGGTAAGTCATTCAATTGCAGATCGCTTGTGGATACAGAATGCCTTACAGGAAATATTAAAATCAAAAGTGAAAATATCAGACAGAAAAACCGCCGCATTTCGTGAATGGCAATCGATTGCCGTTGCCAACGCAACGGATGCCTTAAAAAGTTATCAGATTGAAAAAAATAATATGGTCATGAAATGTGAATCGCTGCAAAAAGCACTTAATTTAAGACAAATTCCAGAGCGCATTGAATGTTTTGATATTAGTCATACACAAGGATCTGAAACGAAAGCATCGTGTGTTTTTTTTGGTGAGCAGGGTGCAATTAAAAAATTATATCGACAATTTAATATTGACAATATTACGCCAGGTGATGATTATGCTGCGATGGAACAGGTGTTGACACGGCGATACATGTCGCTAAAGAAAAATAACATTACATTACCCGATTTAATTATTGTCGATGGCGGAAAAGGACAATTAAAAATTGCAGCAAGCGTTTTGGAGGCGTTACAAATTTCAGGTATCGTACTGATGGGCGTGGCTAAAGGCCCAACACGTAAATCCGGGGTTGAAAAAATATGGTTGTGGGGAAAGGCAGAAGAAATAGCATTGGCAGAAAATAATCCGGCACGGCATTTTATCCAGCAAATTCGGGATGAAGCGCATCGATTTGCAATAACGGCGCACAGAAAATCGTTAAGAAAGAGATTATAACGAACAGGTTTAATGCACAGGTGAATTTCAAAATGACAAGCAAAACAATAATACTTGAAGACAAAATACGTTTTTCTCAATCTAAACTTTGGCACGAGCAAAAAAAATATTATGGTGAAAAAGGAATTGAAGCGTGGAATGACGACGTACCATTTTATATCACCAGTAATCCCTTTATTGGAAATGCTTATGCACAAATGACGATTAATTTTATTCAGGATTATATTGCACATAATCCCGAAGCAAAAAATTACCCTTTTATTATTTTAGAATTGGGTGCTGGCACTGGCCAGTTTACTTTTTATTTTTTAAAGAATTTATTTGCCTTGCAAAAAGCATTAAAATTAGAATCAATTTCAATTCAATATGTGATGTCGGATATAACAACGCAGTCGTTTGATTTTTGGGAAAAACATCCTGCATTACAAGATTATTTAAATTTGGGCATTCTCGATTTTGCGATTTATGATTTGTATCACAGCGATCATATTTTTTTACACCGCTCAAAAAAAACCATTTTGACTGGCGACATCAAAAACCCACTCATTGTCGTGGCCAATTATTTGTTTGATTCCGTTGGTACTGATGTATTTAGCGTCGTCAATGGAAAAATAAATGAATCATTGGTGACAATGCAAACTGATGAGAGCAATTGTGACCAGGGTAGTCCAAAAGACTGGCAAAAAATGGAAATTACCTATACCGAGCTTCCGATTGAAAAAAATTATTATTGTAATGAATTTGATGAAATATTATTTAATTATCCTAAAACATTAATTGATACACACTTTCAGTTTCCCATTGCCAGTTTGATTGCATTAAAAAATTTACAGAAATTTTCTAATAATCGTTTTTTATTGCTCACGTCTGATAAAGGGTGTGCAACACTGGAAGAGTTGGACAACTGCAATCATCCCGAATTGGATTTTCATGGCTCTTTTTCTGTGATGGTAAATTATCATGCGATAGGGGAATTTTTTAAAAAACACGGTGGTGAATTTATTACGCAGTCGTTTCGTGAAAATATTATTTCAGGTGTTTTTTCGTGTGGGTTCCCACTCAAAAATTTTTTGCAATTTCACTTGAGCGCTAAACAAATTATTCAAGGTTTTAGTCCTGCGGATTATTTTATTATTTATGAACACATTACGGAAAATTTATTATCTTGTTCATTAGAGGTGATGGCCTCTTATTTGAATTTATCTAATTGGGATCCTTATGTGTTTGATCAATTCTTTGATCGTTTATCTGATTTGGCGGGCGAGGGTGATGCAGAAGTAGTTTCTTACCTTGTAGAACACATGCATCTGATTGCAGCACATTTTTATTACTTGCCAACATCAGAAGACACTTTTTTTCACATCGGTGTTTTCTTTCAAAATATCGATCGTTTTGATAAAGCCATGGAATATTATCACCATTCATTAAAGTATTTTGGTGAAAACGATGTGACTTTATTTAACATGGGTATGTGCTGCCATTCCGATGAGCGTGATGTTGATGCATTAATCTACTTTAAACGCGCTTATGCATATAATCCAGAAGCGATGGATGCAAAGAAGTGGATACAGAAAATACACAATAAGAACGTTTTCAGGTGATTATTATTTATGTGGGCATTTAAATTAGTCAGTTTATTTTTAGTATTAATTATTACTATTATTGCGGGTTTTTATCCTTTTTTTAAAAAAATTAAAAATGGTAAAGAACAAAATTTTCTGATTGCAGAATCATTGGCTGCCGGTGTTTTTTTAGGTGCCGGATTAATGCATATGCTGGGTACTGCATCCGATGGTTTTTATCGGCTTTCCTATCATTATCCCTTCGCTTTTTTATTGGCGGGCATTACCTTTTTATTTTTATTGTGGCTTGAACACGTGGGTCGAGAAATTGTAACGCATCAAGGAACATCGAGCGGATCGTTTGCTATTCTTGCAACCATTATGCTATCTATTCACGCCTTTTTAATGGGTGCAGCGTTAGGTTTGAGTGGATCGCTGTCGCTTGCAGTTGTTATTTTATTGGCGATTTTAGCGCATAAATGGGCTGAAAGTTTGGCCTTATCCATTCAAATTAATAAAAGTAATTTTAGTCACAAGACAAATATTGTCCTGTTTTGCATTTTTGCATTGATGACACCGATTGGCATTATATTAGCGACAGCAGTAACGACAAAACTCAATCAATATCCATTGCTTGAGCCCATTTTCAGTTCATTAGCCGCAGGAACCTTCCTATATTTGGGTACCTTACATGGCCTTGAAAAAGCAACCTTGGTTAAAAGGTGCTGTGATTTGAATCGATTTTATTTTGTGATTATGGGTTTTTCAATCATGGCGCTTGTTGCAGTTTGGACGTAATTATTATGTCAATGTTGAGCGTGGTGTTAATATTTCTTTAATATTTGCCTAGTATATTGCATTTTTATTTTATAATAAGGGGCATGGCAATGACTAGACAAGCTTTTCTATCTGATAAACAGTACAGTGATCGGCTGACGTTCTTATTAGCAGCATACAAGAAAAACATAGAGAATTTTTATAATTTTTTTCCTGCAAATCAATTGGGTGTTGAACAGGTAATTGCCAATCTGGACTGTCTCGAGCAGCAGTTTATTCACAGATATCAGAATGCGTCCTACCTTAATGGATTACTGCAGCAATTATTGTGCTCTAGCGGTCGAACAACCCCTGATGCACTTTCTGCAGGTGACCGAAAACGACTTTTAGATCGTGAATTAGAAATACAGGGGCTTGAATCTGAGTTAAAAGCACTTATTGTAATTTTAAAAAACACGGCGGGATTAGAATTTGATCTCGGTTACGCGCCTTTGCCTGTTGTTGTTACGCCACAGACTATTATGCAATCTTCCATTTTGACAAAAGCGGCCTATGATATTCATAATGCCATGTTGGCAGCAAAAGAAGATACGCAATTAACGGAAGAACATGAAAGAAATCACTTAGTAAGCCAAGCAAAACAAGAGCGGCCAAAACGTTTGCTTACATTGAAAAATTCAAGTCCAATACTACTTTCTGATTTTGCCAGAAAAAACAATTTACGGACTGAGAATTTTAAAATTTATCATAAAATACAAGCAAATTATCGGCAATTACGTGTGGAAAATCGTAGCATGCAATTTTTTTCCGAAAAAGTATTGTGCAGTATGGTGAATGCGTTGAAAAAATTTGAGGATTTGCTCAGGTTATTAAATAAACAAACCATTGATGTTTATCTTTCTGAGTTAAAAACAAGTCATCAACTCTGTTTAAATGCTTATTCCGAATTAAAAAGTATGGTTGATAGTGTTAATAAAGTGAATGCTGATTATTCAAGTGTTTATCTCACCTATGTTGAAAAATTAAATGATTTTGTAAAATGGATGAAGGTGCATTTTCCAACAAATGCTAATGACGTTAAGCGTGAAGCATTTCTAAATAAACAGGAAGAAATTGCTTTAATATTATATAAATTTCGAAATGCGCTAGATTATGATGACGTTTCAATAGAATCACCTGACGCTTTTAAAGCGCAATTGCTGCCTTATGATGATTTATGCAAAGAAAAATTTGTGCAGTTGCTTCAGGCTCAGCAGGATTATGAATCTGAATTGGCTTTTGATGCAGCCAATACCTCAGTTGATACGGTGATTGATCAAACCGAAAATAACAATGATTTTTCACCATTAGCAAAAAGTGCGTCAAGTGGAACGATTGCTGGTGTAACGCCGTCGCCTCTGTTTGCGCAGGTTAGTCCTGTTGGACAGCAAGCAAGCCCTACGCGACAATCACCGTCTCGTCTTGACCTTTCTGGCTTATGTGCTGCAGAAGCAGTGCCGCCTGCAACGCCTTCATTTTGCCATACTGAAACCCAACGTTTTTATAATCGGCCACCCAAGGCACCCAAAAATTTAAGTGAAACAGACTTATTTAACGCTGCTGAAGAGGCGTTTGGGTTATAGCATTTTTTTGGGGTCCATCGCAGCTGTGAATTCTTTTTCGTCTAAATAACCCAATGCAAGGCACGCTTCCTTTAAGGAAGTGTTGTCTGCATGGGCTTTTTTCGCTATTTTTGCAGCTTTATCATAACCAATCACTTGATTTAGTGCCGTCACTAACATTAATGAATTATCAACATAATGTTTGATTTGCGTGAGATTCGGTTTAATACCCACTGCACAATAGTCTGTAAATGAATGGCAAGCATCGGAAATTAAATAAAGTGATTGAATTAAATTATAAATCATCACGGGTTTAAAAACGTTTAATTCAAAATTGCCTTGCGATCCTGCAAAACCAATTGTTGCATCATTGCCAAATACTTGCGTGCACACCATCGTCATGGCTTCTGATTGGGTTGGATTGACTTTGCCGGGCATAATTGATGAACCAGGCTCATTTTCGGGAATTGAAATTTCGGCTAACCCACAACGTGGACCACAAGCAAGCCAACGAATATCATTGGCAATTTTCATTAATGCACAGGCCAATGCTTTTAAAACACCGCTCATTAAAACAATTTCATTATGCGATGATAATGATTCAAATTTATTTTCTGCAGGAATAAAATGTAATTTTGTAATGGTTGAAATTTCTTTTGCTGCATTATCAGCAAATTCTTTTGAAGAATTAATGCCTGTGCCAACAGCAGTTCCGCCAATGGCCAAGCGCAATAGTAATTTTTTTGTGTGGTTTATTTCAGCCAAGCAGGTATTAAGCTGTGCAACGTAGCCTGAAAACTCTTGTCCTAGGGTTAATGGCACAGCATCTTGTAAGTGTGTGCGACCGATTTTAATAATATCTTTAAATTCAATTTGCTTTTTATGTAGGGCATCGCGCAGCAGAGTAACTGATGGAATAAGTTGATGTTCGATCATTTCACTTGCTGCAATGTGCATTGCCGTTGGAAAAGTATCGTTGGATGATTGCGACATATTCACATCATCATTCGGATGAATGGGGTTTTTGCTGCCCATGACACCGCCGGCTATTTCAATAGCACGATTAGAAATCACTTCATTGGCGTTCATGTTTGATTGCGTGCCGCTACCCGTTTGCCAAATTTTTAAGGGGAAATGTAGGTCTAATTTATTCGCAATCACTTCGTTGGCCGCTTTGACAATTAAATCACATTTTTCATTTGATAATTTTCCAATTTGATTGTTGGCTATGGCTGCAGCCTTTTTTAAAATTCCCATGGCACGGATTAATTCAGGCGGCATCCTTTCGCGGCCGATGGCAAAGTGGTGCAGTGAACGAGCTGTTTGTGCACCGCCATATTGATCTGCTGATACTTCAATTTCGCCCATACTGTCTTTTTCGATGCGTGTTTTGTTTAACATAATGTTCCCTTAACTTGATTGTGGTAGAGAGAAAAAGCATTATAGCTATTTTTAGTGTTTGATAGAAATTATTCTTTGGGAGAGTAAAAATGTTTTTTAGTAAAGAAACCGTTCCAATGATTTATAATCGACTGTTACTGTATGATAGAGAAAATTTAAATAAAGAATGTAAGGCACTAACAAATAATGTGCTTGTTACCCTTTATATTATGGCGAATCAAAAGGAGGCAGATTTGATTATTATCTGTTCAGGTGAAATATTAATGAGTAACAATCGGGTGCTTGATCAAAACCAGATTGATCAATTGAAAATCGCGCAATTATTTCCGCTTAAGCGCTTTATAGATATAGCAAAGCAAAGAGAGGAAGCAAAGCAAAGAGAGGAAGCAAAGCAAAGAGAGGAAGCAAAGCAAAGAGAGGAAGCAAAGCAAAGAGAGGAAGCAAAGCAAAGAGAGGAAGCAAAGCATTTTCCTTATCGTCATGATCCATATAATGCGTCAGGCAGAGTTTTGGATAGGGTAGAATTAAGCGCTGTAAAACTGTAAGTTTTTTGCCCCGGGGCCGAATTGAACGGCCGACCTGCCCCTTAGGAGGGGGCTGCTCTATCCACTGAGCTACCGGGGCTGTGCATGAGTATGTTACGATAAAACCAAATAATAAAACAGCACGGAAGCAGTGCGTAAGGGACGTGAGAAGGATTGTCAATGAAAACCCGTATCATCTGGATCATCAGTTTTTTCCTGTTTCTTTTCGTAGCCACTTTTATTTTCTACGGCGTTAAATCTTATCTTGTTTACGCATTCATGAAAAATTACAAAGAACCGCCTGTTTTTGTCTCTGCAACCAAAGCCATTGCAAAAACATGGCATCCTTTTTTAACAACGGTTGGTAGTTTAAAAGCCTCGAATGGGGTCGAAGTCAACTCTGAAGTGAGTGGACAAATTTTATCGATTAACTTTCAATCTGGTCAAGATGTTAAACAGGGTGATCTGTTAGTGCAGTTAAATGATGCGGTTGATCAACAGGCATTGTTGCGTGATGAAGCGACATTGCGTTTTAACAAAGTGGACTACAAGCGTAAAGAAACATTATTAAAAGAAAATGCTGTTGCGCGCAGTGCAGTTGATGCTGCAAAAGCTGCCTACTTGCAAGCAATGGCTGCTGTAGCATCGGATAATGTGTTAATTAAGCAGAAAAAAATTGAAGCGCCGTTTTCTGGACGTATTGGTATTCGTCAAATTAATATTGGGCAATACATTACAACAGGAACCAGTATTGTCTCACTTCAAGCATTAAATCCTTTGTATGTTGATTTCTCTTTGCCAGAGCAAGATTTACCGTTATTGAAAACAGGACAAAATATCACCGTGTCGGTTGATGCCTATCCTAAACAATTATTTCAAGGAAAAATATCGGCAATTAATTCAATGATTGATGTGAATACACGCAGTATTGCTGTCCGTGCAACGATTCCCAATGAAAAGGAAATTTTATACCCTGGTTTATTTGCAAATGTGCATGTGATTTTGCCGCAAATTGAAAATGTGATTACGGTTCCACAAAGTGCAATTACTTATAGCTTATACGGCGATTCTGTTTATGTTCTCGAAAACAAAGACAAGGAAAAAATTGCTGTGCAAAAATATGTGAAAGTAGGAGATCGCCGCGATAATGTGGCTGCGATTTCACAAGGGATTAAAGCGGGTGAAGTGGTGGTTACGGCTGGGCAAATTAAATTGCATCCGGGAGCATACGTGAAGGTCGATAATAGCGTTTCATTAAAATAGCATAGAAGCGGGGGCAAAAGCCCTCGCGCGACTATGCAATATTATAAAATAGCACAGAAGCGTGGGCAAAAGCCCTCGCGCGACTATGCAATATTATAAAATAGCACAGAAGCGTGGGCGGAAGCCCTCGCGCGACTATGCAATATATATCAACAAAGCATAAAGGATTGTCCCGCAATGCAACGTCGCTTCACTGACATTTTTATCACACGCCCTGTTCTTGCAACAGTGATCAGCTTATTAATTTTTGTTGTCGGAATTCGCGCGATTTTTAATTTACCTGTTCGGCAATATCCTAAAATGGAAAATACCGTTGTAACGGTAACAACAGCATACCCGGGTGCTTCTGCACGATTAATGCAAGGCTTTATCACAACACCGCTTGAGAAAAAAATTGCAAGTGCCGGTGGTATTGATTATTTAACATCAACTTCAACGCAAGGTGTTAGCACGGTTACAGCAAATATTATATTAAATTATAATCCGAATGAAGCTTTCACCAATGTCATGAGCAAGGTGGCAGAGGCAAAATATGAATTGCCAACAGAAGCACAGGATCCTGTTATTACGAAAACCACCGGGGATTCATTTGCCTTAATGTATGTGAGTTTTAGCAGCCCTCAAATGTCGTCTGAACAAATTACTGATTACATTGCACGGGTTATTCAACCTAAAATAGAAACCGTACCCGGCGTTTCAGAGGCTTCTATTTTAGGGGGGAATAATTTTGCGATGCGTATTTGGTTAAACCCACAACGCATGGCAGCGCTGGGTGTTACGGCAACGGATGTCAAGCAAGCACTATTAAATAATAATTTTCAGACGGCAGCGGGTAACACGAAAGGCAAATATATTTCAATTTCGGTCACAGCGCATACCGATTTGCAAAATCAAAAAGGATTTGAAAATTTAATTATCAAGCAGGGTAAAAATCATTTGGTTCGATTAAAAGATGTATCAACTGTAGCACTGGGTTCGGAAAGTTATAATTCATCAGTTTATTTTAATGGTAAAAAAGCTATTTTTATGGCGGTGAATGCAACACCGGAAGCCAACCCGCTAACGGTTATTTCACAAGTGCGAAAAATTTTACCGCAATTGGAAAAAACCTTTCCGCCGACATTAAAATCTTCCGTTGTATTTGATGCAACGACTTTTATTGATGCCTCGCTGCACGAAGTATTAAAAACTATTTTTGAAGCAACAGCGATTGTGATTTTAATTATTTTTTTATTTTTAGGTTCGTTTAGATCCGTCAGTATTCCGGTTATTACCATTCCATTATCACTTGTTGGCGTATTTGGATTAATGTCGGCGATGGGTTATTCCATTAATTTATTAACCCTGCTTGCTTTGGTTTTGGCTATTGGGATGGTGGTGGATGACGCGATTGTGGTTGTCGAAAATATTCATCGACACATGGAAGCGGGAACTACGCCATTAGATTCTGCTATTATGGGCGCACGTGAAATTGCTTTGCCTGTGATTGCCATGACATTAACCTTGGCAGCCGTGTATGCGCCGATTGGTTTTATGGGAGGAATCACCGGTGCATTATTTAAAGAATTTGCTTTCACACTTGCTGGCGCGGTCATTATCTCTGGCATTATTGCCTTAACCCTATCGCCAATGATGTGTTCAAGAATATTAACAACTACAGAATTGCAAAAACCCTTGGCGCACTATGTTGATGTACGATTTTTGCGTTTAAAAGAAACTTACCAACGTTATTTAGAAGTGATTTTAGATTTCCGAAAATTAATTATTGTTTTTGCAGGTATTGTTTTGGTCAGTTGCGTTTTTCTTTTTTTAACATCACAAAAACAATTGGCACCGCAAGAAGACGAAGGTGTTGCCTGGGTGATTGCGCAGGGGCCTGAATCAGCAAATATAAATTATACGGAGCGTTTTACACAATTAATTAATCCTATTTTTTCAAAATATGCTGCATTACAAGATTATTTTATTATTAATGGTGAAAGCACACCGAATACGGCAGCCGCTGGTTTTATTATGAAACCTTGGGGTGATCGATCAATGAGTGAAGAAAAATTGGTTGCATCATTAAATGTGTCTTTAGCGAAAATCACAGGTATGCAAATGCAGGCGATTTCACCTCCGGCCTTACCTGGTTCAGGCTTATTCCCCGTTTCATTTGTTGTGACCTCTGTTTTACCTTTATCAACTATTTATCCTTTGTCGGAAAAGTTAATTCGAGAAGCCAATAACAGTGGATTATTTTTATTTGTGTTCAGTGATTTGAAATATGATAAGCCGCAAGTAGAAGTACAAATTAATCGCGAAAAAGCGGCTGAAATGGGAATCAATATGGCAGATATTGCCGACACATTGTCAACGGCCTTGGGAGGGAATTTTGTCAATCGTTTTGCTATGCAGGGCAGAGCGTATCAAGTTATTCCGCAATTGTCTCAATCGTATCGACTGAATCCGGATGCATTAAATAATTTGTTTATTAAAACGCAATCGGGGAAATTAATTGCCTTATCGACGGTTGTTTCATTAAAAACCATTACGGAACCGAATAAATTAACGCGTTTCCAACAACTCAATTCTTCTACAATTCAAGGTATGATGTTTCCGGGAAAAACGGTGGATCAAGGGCTACAATTTTTCAGAAGCAGGGCAGCCCAATTATTTCCGCCGGGCGTTTCGTATGATTATGCTGGGGAATCACGACAATTTATGCAAGAAGGTGATGCGTTGATCCTGGCATTTATGTTTTCCTTAATTTTTATTTTCTTGGTTTTATCAGCGCAATTTGAAAGTTTTGGTGATCCCTTGGTGGTGATGATCAGTGTGCCGATGGCGATTTGTGGTGCGTTGTTGCCAATCAGTTGGGGATTGGCGTCTATTAATATTTATACGGAAGTGGGGTTAATTACATTAATTGGATTAATCAGTAAGCATGGTATTTTAATGGTGGATTTTGCCAATCACCTGCGAATAAAAGAAAATTTGGATCGCAGAGCGGCGATTACTCAAGCAGCAGCGATTCGATTACGACCAATTTTAATGACAACGGCTGCGATGATTTTGGGTGTGGTGCCACTGTTAATTGCATCGGGAGCCGGTGCTGCGAGTAGATATGATATTGGTTTGGTAATTGCGTCGGGCATGGCGATTGGCACGATGTTTACCTTATTTGTGGTGCCGATGATGTATACGTTAAAACCGCGTACTATCTTGTTGTTTTTGCTGTCTGTTTTGATTTTTGCCGCCTGTCTTTATTTTTGGATCTTCAAATTGTTTTAGATATCACCCACGTTTCAGTGCTAATTTAATTCGGGCAACCTCTTTCACTGGCGATTTTCCCATTTCTTACTATACTGACACTCAGAAAGACAGATGGGGAGAAAACCATGCCAGATAAGAAAGTGAGCTCAAAAAAATACCGATACGAAGACTCAGCAACGGGTGATCGTGGTTTTCTCATGCAATATACCGTGAAAGGCGAAAATGGGAACATACAAACCTACGACTTCCACAAGCAAATGTCCGCCGGCACCGCGCGCATTGTCACAGCAGCACCCATTACGCTATCCGCTGCTGAATGGAGGATGTTTAAAGAACGTGGTCACGGCTTGCAGGCAACTTCAATGGTGTCGCGCACCATTTCTACACTCGGCTTATATATTGCCGAAATTGAAAAAAAATATAATTTATATCCTGAATTAAAAAATGGAAAATATAGTTTATCTCAAGACGATCTCAATAAATTAAAAAAAGAAGACCCTAACGCGTTTGATCAATATTGTTTAGTGCGTATTCTACAAGAAAAATTAAGCGCTTTTTACAAACTGGAACGCACCGCCGACCCCAATTATTTAGCCAATCAAGAAATTCTCAAAGCCGGAATATTAAAAATATTAGGCACTGCGCGACATCTTTTTATTCAAACAATGGAGTTTGATCGTTCTGAAATAGCATCAGATCATATTCTTTATTATGCAGAATGTGCGGTGAAGGATTTTAAATTTGCACGAGACCCGAACGAAGCAACGCGTTTTTTAGCGCCTAGCAGAAAAGATCAACTCGAGCCTAAAGAAAATGAAAATGTTTCTTACGATTCAAGCGACGATGAATCCACTGCTGCCGGCCATACCGTTTTTAAATTAAAAGGATTGGGTAAAAAAGGATTGGCAAGTTATTTGCATTGTTTAACATTAACAGAAAATTTTAATTCTAATAATCGAGATGAATTTAAAGCAATTGCGCAAGAATTGGGTGCAAGTCGCGGATTGCGTCGCGGCGAACGTATGAGTGAAACGTCTGATTTAGAAAAAATAAATATTGCCTACGATCCGTTTTTAGAAGGTAGGGCGCAAGTGATTGCGCAAGAAATTGTAAAAAAATTAGAGACAATGACTGATTTAAATTTAAATTTATTACATGAAGTTAAAAAAGAATGTTCAGGCGAAAACGGTTTAGGCGTTGAGTTAGCGTCTAAATTAGCGGCTTCTGCTTTGGCGAAATTAATAATCGAGATGCCAGAAGATAAATATAATGAGTTTATAAAAAATGATGCAATACAAAAAATGCTATCCCCTTTTCACAATCTTGCGGATGTGATAAAAAAACGTGGACTGACAACTCAAGTAAAAGTAAAAGAAAAAGAATTAGAGGAGCTTGAAAAAAAATATGATCAAGCATATCAGGCTGCACTAAAAATAGTATTAAATAATAAAACAACAGCAGATGAAATTAAAACCGCTGTGGATAGCGCTAAACTTGACTTTTATGTTGTCAAGTTAGAATCAGACATTAACGTCGCAAAAGAAAAACTAAACAAAGCACTCCGCCAATTACACCCCGAACGGCTAAAACCCGAACACAAACAAGGCAGCGATTTGGTTCGTCAAAGCTTCGCAGGCGGTCTTTATCAAATTGTGAACCCCATTGCAGAAGTGGTAGAAGGAATGGGCTTGCGTGACCCCATTCGCGGTGCGGTTGCATTAGGGATGATGGGCATTACCATGGCATACGTTGGGGTGGTTGCAGCGCATGCCGGTTCGACAGCAGCTGCCAGCGCATCCAGCAAATTTGCAGCTGCATTATCAGCAACGCATGTTTTCCCCAGTGTTGTAAATGGTGTTTTACCGCTTTCTGCAACCACTTCTAAAATGAAACTGGGTTTTACCATGTTGGCTGATGGTTTGGTGATGGGCAAGGCCACTTATTTGCTCTCGTCATTAAGCGATACAGCAATGGGCCGTGAAAGCTATTTGGGTAATGTATTGAAAGGCATTGCCAATAACCCGCTTGAATCACTTATTTTAGTTGCCGCATTAACTGCGATTGGACACGTTGCAGTTATTGGAATGGGGGACCAAGCAGATGTCGGTCGTCAAGTGGCGTGGCAAATGTTTGATGATTTATGTGCATCAGCAAAGCCGGTGTTAGTTTTTTATAAAATTGGTGCTGCTATTTTCCACGGTGCAAGGGCTAAAGGTGAAATAACTTCTGTTGAAAAAGAAAATTTAGATAAACGATTGGCTAAACTTTTTGCATCTGCTTTGTTTGCTGCGATTCCAGAAGCGAGCCGAAAATCAATATCGGAAAAAATGCTAGCAGAAAATATTCACCCTGTATTGCGTGAAGGAAAATTTGACTTAGCAGATCCAAAAGGACTCGAAAAATTTAATAAAGCGATTGTAGAAAAATTTAAGGATGAACAAAAGGAAATTATTACTGCTGCAATTATAAAAGCCAGTGCTGCACCCAAAAATCCAGAAGCTGAAGAACAATGGGCATTGGCAGAAGCAATTAAAAAGGGCATTCCTGCTGAATTTACAGCAGAACAAAAAGAAGCCTTATTCGTTGCGCGATTTGCGGATGCAAAAAGAATTTTGGCGGCTAACAAAAAATTGACTATTCAAAATATTGCAGATGCAGTTTCATCTCCAAAAGAGGCAGCAATTGATCGCGCTAAGAGTGAAGCTTGGTATAAAAATAGCATGCCAACGGCGTTGGCGTTTTTGAAAGATCAGTATCCAGATAAATATAAAGAATTAACAAATAATAATAAAAATAATAATGAAATAAAAGAAATATTAGGCCGTCAATTTGTGAAAGAACTGATCCGCGATAAAAATTCATTGTTGCTACCCAGAAAAGAGAGATGGCAGGATTTGTTTGACAAAGGCAGTAAGCACAAGAAACGCTTAAATGCGATTATTACGCATATCTTGAGTGAAGTTTATGACACAAAGATTACTGATTTAGAACACTGGATAAAAATGCAAGAAACGAAAATGGCGGCTGAAGGATACGGCCCTCAGGATCAGTTAGGATCAACTACAATGCCTATCCACGCTGATTTTTCTGATTCACGTATTTTGGATAATTCTTCAACATTAACCAATGACCCGCAAAGAAAGACAGCATCCTCACAACAATCAGCCCAAGAAGCAGATAAAAATAATTACGACGATTTATTTTTTATGATGCGTGGGTTTGTTAAGTTAGATGGTGATTTGACAAAAAAAACAGGTCTAACGAAACCGCTTGATTTTTTAAAAGCGATTTATCCGAGCGAAATAAAAAGATATGCGGGTTTATATAAAAATTCTTCTGGTGCAAGTATAGATGACGCTTCTCTTGAAACAGTTCTTAAAGACAAATTTGAACACGATTTACTACTCTCTAATCGCAACAAAACAGATTTATGGAAAAACTTTGCCTCAGATGAAAAGTTGCAAAAACAATATCAAGAAATTACCGGCAAACCATTTCAAGCCGATTCAAAATTAGCAGAGCGTTTATTAAGCAATCAAGAATCGAAATTGGCGGCACGTGAAATGTGGCGCCGCGCTGAAATAACAGAAAAATTTTCAGATCAAGGTCCCGGACAATTTGATGATTTATTTTTCTTAATGAAAGGCCCGCGCTTTACAACTGATGAGAGTGGCAAAAAATATGTTGAAATCAGACGGCTCGATACCCCCTTAGAATTTTTAAAAGCGTTTTATCCAAAGATGACAACACAATATAAAGGCGTTCCGGATGATGTAATGCAAGCCTATCTTGCGGTGCAATTTCAAAAAGATTTATTAATTTCTCGCCGCGATAACACAGGGCTTTGGAAAACCGTTTCTGCAGACCACGCATTACAAGCTTTAATTACAGCAAGATCAGCCGGTGCTTCCTTTAAAGAATTGCATGATTGTGAAATTAAAAAAGCATTAACAGTTTGCGATGCATTGAGTGGAACAATTGTAGGCGGTATTGCTAATTTAGCAAAAGCGCTTACGGGCAATAAAAATGCATTGCTTGCTGAAGTAGAAGGCCTTGCAAAAGTGGTGAGTTTAACCCTTCGTATTCCTGCCACCGTTGCGCTTGTCACCATCACAGCGCCTATTTATGCCGCATCAATGACAATCGGCTCGGGTGTAAATGATGTAGGTGGTGCATTTTCTCGTTTTACCACGACGCTGTCTCGCGCATTTACTGCATTTCGCGGGAAATATTTTGTGAAGCGGCCGGATGATGTGCCGGATTATCGTAGTTCAATGATCGATGTGAGGTTGGTTGAGCCGAGTGATAAAAATAAATTGCCTGAAATTACTGTGACTGATTTCTTGTCTAAATTGACTATTGTTGCAGAAAACTATGTGAATAGCACAATAACTGCTTCTCCCATGATGAAAAAATTAATAGGCGAAAAAAATCTGCTGGGTAAAAATGTGAAAGGGATATTGGAAATATTAAATGAAATCCCATCTGGTAAAATTACTATCCAAGAAGCCGTATTATTTGTTTTGTCACGCTTATTTCCAGAAGAAACAGAAAAATTGTTTGTATTGATGGACATTCACGGTGTGGCAGAAGAAAAGCGAAATGATACGATGCTGGCTTCTCTTCAACGTTTATTTGCTGCGGAAATGGCGGTTTATAGCAGTGAAAAGAAGGATACTTTTAATGCTTTTTACAAAGCTGATGAGAGTTATGTTTTTCAAAGATACTTATCAGGTTCAGAATTTGATTGGACATATGTAAAACACCCTGTGAATGTTGTTGCTGAAAGTATTGGCGAATTGACAGACGGCATTTGTGATAATTTATTAAGAGATGCAAAAATATTAAATGACGCGCGTAGGGGAATTGAGTATTTTCAGAGATCTGAGGAGAATGAAAATTCTCCTTTGAATGAAGAGAATTATGATGTTTTTTATCGAAAGGAAGATGGCTTACTTTATCGCTATGAATCTGATGTGAGTGATGTAGGAATATTGGCGAATGACAAGAAAAAAAAGAATATGCATTATTCGTTAGCCGCTTACCCCAATGGCAAAAGTGAGTCTGAAAAAGTGATTGAGCGGGCGAATAAAGATAGTGTGGCTGTGGCTTTGAGAACAGTCAATTCGTATAAAGTTGCTGAGATAATGTCAAGCAGGGGCTTGTTTGGTCACAAACCAAAGCCAACGGATGAGCAGCAGCCGACACCACCTAATGAACCAGCCCCTAACAAATAATCACCGAAACGCGCCCGGAAGGGTGCGTGCGATCCTCGCAGTAAGTGGTTTTTTGCGAGGATCACACGCAGGCTACCGCCCGCGTTTCAGTGATATTTATTAGCAGGCTACCGCCCGCGTTTCAGTGCTAATTTAATTATCCCTTAATAAATCTTTGCTATCATGCGAGTTATAAAGTATTTTCAGAGGCTTATATGTCAGCAGAAAAAATAACAATAAATAAAACTGGATTTCAAATTTTGTTAACTCAGAATCGCAATGACAGTGAAGTATTAGATTTGTCAAATTATGCATTTGATTTTTCTGACTTTAGTAGATTAGATTTAACAAACTGTCAGTTTTGGAGTTTACCAGCAGAACCTGTTGCCCCATCCGTGCCAGAAGAATCTGATAAACGCTTACCTCCTGAAAGCGCATCTAACTCTTGGGCGAATTTAGAAAGTAATACCCATATAAAAGCATATAATGAAAAATTCTCGTCAGAAAGACAGCAAAGATTAGCTCCTAATACTACTCAACACGCAGTTTTTCTACAGCAAGCTGACTTTTCCGGCGCAACCCATTTATCAGCAGATGCTTTTTTCTCTCCAGCTGAAAATAAAGATTCCGCATTACGCAATGATGTTGTGCTATGCATGTTTCCAGCGGGTTATCAGAATGATAATGGCCTTTTAACTGCTGTCTTTATTGAAGAGTGTATGGCCACGATACGAAAAAATGGGCTGAATGAAAAGCAAATGGGTGATGTCACAGAACATATGATTGTCGATGTGCCTGCTGTAAAAAAAACGCATACTGTTATGAAGGTGCAAGACGGTGAATTTCCTAAACTTGTTCGTTTCACATTGCACGAAGCCAATAAGCGCGCTGTGTTGAATATTGAAAATACTTTTTCCACTGGCGATAAATTATATAGCGCTGGATTTCCTGATGCCATAAAAAGTGAAGAATTGAATGCAGTTTTTAAGGCGCTTGGAACTGAGCTTAAAACAGAAAATGAAGCAAACTCAAACGTAAAAAAAATGGATTGTATCCAAATGCCCATGAAAATTGAGTGGAGTGGTCGTAATCATTATGTGCAAGTGCAAATTTATAAAAATAATAAAAATGAAATTGCAGCGCGAATTGTGGATTCAACGGCTAATCCTATTGGAATGGGTGCTGCTAAAGTAGCAGTCAGTAAAATGCTTGATAATAATAAATGGGAGATTTTTCCGTTGCTTGGCATTACAGAAACAGCAGTCGTTGCTCCGGTTTCAATTGCACACACGGGCGTGCAATCATCTATTTCAATATTCGACGATACTGACACAGGCTGTGGCGTTTATACCATGGCAAGCATGCTAGCAACAACGCGTGAGGTCTTATTAGAAGGTGCGGATATTTTAAATAATGACACTTGTGTAAAACAAATAATCACCGCAGAACATGTTGCCGCAAAAGAAAATAGTACTTATTTGCAGGATAATTGTGAGCATAGATGTGTCATTAAAAAAACCCCTGATGTTAATAAAACGACGAGTGAGTTGTTGGATGATAAACTGAATGCTATGGATAAAAATACGCTTGTTAATGCTGTAGAAATCGCTTTAAAAACATATCAGAAAAATATAAATGCTTATTGTGGTTTTTTTAAAAAATTTCATTCGCAAGGTGATGCTTATGTGGCTTTGCAATTAGTAAAACTTAATAACGAAAAAAATCCTGAGAGAGAAAAATTGATTGCCAAAAAAATTGCAAAAGAAATTTTATCGGATGGATTAATGCGTAAAAAAAATTCCGTTTTAGGCGGTGAAACTGATGACCCCGGCGCATTAAAAGTCATTAATACACGGATGGCATGTTTATTGAAAGCCTTTCAAAATGAAAATCTGATTTCTAAAAATGTAGATGTCAGTAAATCAAGTGGACTGATTAAATTTGATGAATTGTTCAATAGCACAGAAACGCTCCTGGAAGGGTGCGTGCGATCCTCGCGACAAGCAATATGATCATCACCGAAACGCGCCCGGAAGGGTGCGTGCGATCCTCGCGACAAGCAATATGATCATCACCGAAACGCGCCCGGAAGGGTGCGTGCGAACCTC
>MGXX01000081.1:12438-12899 GCA_001801515.1 Gammaproteobacteria bacterium RIFCSPHIGHO2_12_FULL_38_11 | reverse complement strand
GTAATGACACCATTCATTTTTGTATTAACGAAGCACATCAGAACAAAATAACGCTGGTGTCAGTATGCGAGTACGCTCAATGTTGCCTCGTTTTAATAATCCGGCTCGTCGATCACCAGTCACCAAATAATCTGCGTTACCTTCAATAGACATGCTAAGCAAAAATGCATCGTTTGGATCATCTGCCTCAGTTTTAATAGTTAATTGATCTAATACAATTGCATGCTGAAGATTATTAATCATCGTACCCACACGTGAGGGCTGTAAGATTGCTTTAAATTTAGGATAGCGGCTAGCCCTGCGCAATTCATCAAGCTGAGTAGTGGAAGTGATAATATCAAATTTAGCCGCACGCCAAGCGCGATAAATTATATCTGGTGCGCCATGGGGTGATATAAGCGCACTAAGTAAAACATTAGTATCAAGCACAACTCTCATTAGTGATTACGCGCCCATTCAAT
>MGXX01000081.1:11364-12347 GCA_001801515.1 Gammaproteobacteria bacterium RIFCSPHIGHO2_12_FULL_38_11 | reverse complement strand
CGCACAGCTTCCTCTATAAAACGTGATAAGTCTCCTTTTCGACCGCCGCCCTGGTTGGCCAAAAACATACGGAGTGCATGGTCTGTATCCTGAGATACTGCAATGTTCCAGCGTATGGTGTTGCTCATAAGTGGCCTCATATGTGTATAGGTGTATATCTATTTATACACCAATTTGACCAAATTTTCAAGATAGCTTTGCCTTTGAATATTATGGGAATATTTTCATGATAATTGGCGAGAACTAATCGACCAAAGCTCCAAATCAAATTAGAGATTGATACGAATCCACCAGAAGGTTCTAGGTATGAATTGAAATACTTGGATTTTCCACTACCTTATAGTGTTCAAACGCAAGATTTGCCGAGTTTGTTTGCCAGTAAGTGCCATGCATTACTTTGCCGTAATCATATTAAGGGGAGGGATTGGTACGACTTTCTATGGTATGTATCAAGAAAAACATTAATTAACTTTTCGTTGCTTAGCTCTGCAATAGATCAAGCTGGTCCTTGGGCTGGAAAACATGAAAAAGTGACGCCGAAATGGTTGATTAAAGAACTGCGAATCAAAATCAATAGCATTGATTGGGATGTGGCGAAAAAAGATGTTTCTAGATTTTTGAGACCCAGAGAATTGTCTACTCTTGATTTGTGGGCTAAGGTTTTTTTTGAATCTAGAGTTGATAAATTATCTGAATATATTAAAGATCGAGAAATAAATGAAACTTGAACGTCATGTGTGAATCCTGTTGAATGCATGATGATGCAAGTGTATCGTATCGACAGTCATTTTATATACGACTGACTAACTATTTATTCTAATTGCTTGCATCACTATTAACAAAATGGAGTTCTAATGATGATATCCAAATTACTGACAGCACTTGCGCTATTAATGGCGCAAACCGCTATTGCAGCAACCCCTGACAAACAAATAACTTGCCCTACAGCAGCGGCAATTCAATATATTGGCGTTGTCGATGCC
>MGXX01000081.1:10003-11335 GCA_001801515.1 Gammaproteobacteria bacterium RIFCSPHIGHO2_12_FULL_38_11 | reverse complement strand
AAAAGATGGTTCATGGTATGGCGTAATATGGCTCAATCATTTTGGCACAGCACATGAGTGGACATTTGTTGTGGGACCATTCATTGGCCATGAAGCTGTGGCGATACTAAAATCAAATTACGCTCTTGATGATTTGAAATTTTCTCATGACGGAAAAATAGGTGATATGACGAAGTGTGAGTATTACTCAGCTTTGTACCGAGTTGGGGCTGCAGCCGTTACTCCTGCTGTGTCACCAGATGACGTATTAAATCTAGTTAGAAAATAGCATGAACTCGAATAACATTATTTAGCATACGAGATAAATATCTTGCTGGAAACTCATAAACCATATCTGAAAACAAACTAACAATCCCAAGCAGAAATATAAACTTAAGGGCATTTTCCTTGGCTGGAGTTATATTACGAATTGGATTCAGCAAATGGATTTTCCTTACATAATATTTGTAGTTCAATCGTTTGCTTTAGCTTCCCAGAAAACAATATGTTCATATTTTATGATTCCACTTAAATGCTCTAATGCAGGTTCTATTTTCTCCTTGCTATCAAAGAATTCGATTGAAAGCGGCAAATCCAGTGATAGATCAATCAATGAGGCGGTATGATTACCTGTGTCACCAAATCCGCTGATAGCACGGAAAACGCTGATGCCGCGAATCTTCGCATCATTTTTTAGATACTTGATAATTGTGTTGAGCATATGCGATGACTCAGTGATATAAATCTTAACGAATATTACTTCTACTGTTTTCATAACTGTCTACCTCCAATAACGCCGAACCAGGTTGCGGCAATGCATAGAATGACGCTAAGTAAAATATTAAGGACTCCACTTAGTGATGCTCCGCTTTCAAAAAGATTGAGGGTTTCTATCGAAAAAGAAGAGAAGGTGGTGTACCCACCTAAAAATCCAATCAGTAACAAGGATCGTAACTGTGGTCCAACGCCGTCGAATCTTTCCAGTAAAAGAACAAATAGCAGTCCCATTAAAAAGCAACCGCTTACATTTACGATCAACGTTCCATAAGGAAACTGACGCCCTAAAAGCCAATAGGCGATATTAGAAACCCAGAAGCGAAAAACACCTCCAGATCCTGCGCCTATAAAAATCAAAAACGTATTTAGCACTGAATGCTCCTTGCTTGTTACATGACTAGCAGGTTGTTTCAATGAATATCATGTGTGACTGCCATAGTAATGATCATATCCCAGCTTTAAATTGATTGGTATTTAGACGATGCAGAAAGTGAGTGGGTTGGGGGTATTCAAAATTGATCAAATACTTTATTAAATACAATTAAAAGTATTATATATATACATAGTTGTTTGCAA
>MGXX01000081.1:9130-9915 GCA_001801515.1 Gammaproteobacteria bacterium RIFCSPHIGHO2_12_FULL_38_11 | reverse complement strand
ACACAAGGCGATGCCTTCGGTATTGCAAATGAAATAAAAGTGACATATAATTACATATGAAATTGGAGGTCGGTATGCATGTTCAGGATTTAAAGGGTGGTCTCGCCGACAATCTGGTTAATAGAAAAGTGGTATTAACTAAAGCCTTAATAGCTATGGCAGTTGCTTTGCAGCTTAGTCGAGAAGAGCTTTCAGAGATCATTGGGCCTAGTACCGCAACTCTTAGCAGAATATTTACCACTAAGTCTAATGCGTACATTAATCATAAGTCCAAAGAAGGTGAGTTAGCGTTACTTCTCTTACGGCTTTACCGTAGTCTAGATGTGTTATTTGGCGGTAACCAGAACCAATGCCAGCTATGGTTGCGGAATAATAATAAACATCTAAGCGGTATTCCGATCGATTTAATTAAATCAATTGAGGGGCTCGTGTTTGTTATTGAATATTTAGATTCCATGAGAGGTAAGAATTAAGTGACTCTAAATATTTGGAATGAATGCGACGGTAAAAATAATATAACCACATTAAATGAATTAGCTTGGCGAATTGTTGAGTCACAAGATAGTGCATCAACGAGAAAATTAGTTAGTTCACTTGATGAGCAAATTTTGTTGGAACAAATGATTGAAGAAGTGAAGCCACCGGTACCTTCAAGTTACTCTAAGTTACACCCATTATTATATACGCCATTTAGATATCCACCATTGCGCCATGGTTCTCGGTTTGGCAGGAAACATGAACCTTCATTATGGTATGGCTCGCAAAAGCTAAAGACTGCTATGGCT
>MGXX01000081.1:0-9043 GCA_001801515.1 Gammaproteobacteria bacterium RIFCSPHIGHO2_12_FULL_38_11 | reverse complement strand
CATATTAATACAGAGAAAGCCATTCGATTCATCGATGATCCATTTTCAAAATTTAGAGATGTGATATCTTCACCTGTAGATTACTCGGCAAGCCAAGAGCTTGGCACAGTAATGCGTGATGAAGGAATAAGTGGATTTAATTATTTTTCTGCAAGAGATCCAGGCGCTGGAGTGAATATTGGAGTATTTGCTCCGGCAGCGTTTGCGAAGAAGCTACCTGAAAATGTTTTTTTCCAATCATGGCAATGTGTAGCAGATCATCGAGTCGTCGAATTTTTACGAACAAATGCAATTGAGATTGAAGCCGTGAATTTTTCTATCGATTCATATTTAGTAGATGGGGTTTTACCATTTCCAGCTATGTAGCCAAAATTAATCATTTGATCGCTACAATTCTGAAGTGCAAATGAAGTAACACACCATGACATACCACCACACACCGTAACACACGGTTCCTCCATCTCTAGGCATGACTTATTGCCAGCTAGAACTTATTTGAAGCTTTGGCTGTTTTGCCAAGTGCCTGATCAACCTCAAAAGCATGTTTAGGGTAAAACAAAGATAATCCCTTACCAGGAACATTAAAAAACCCGAGTGAAAAATCAAACGGGTTACGCTGATTGGGATGAGACGCTTTAATGCATTCACAATAAAGGCAATAAAATCAAGTGCTTCAACCTTGATGCAGTGCTGAGTGTCTGCTATGGAGTGGCCATGTGACTTGCGAATAATTTATAACACTTTATCGTAATTGCGTGCTATTTGTAATATATGCGCGTCTTTTATAACAAGTTCCTCAGAAATGCATGATTGTATATGACCGCCAGTGTGCTATTATCTTATAACATATATACTGATTTGCGAACATTATATTACAAACGCGCGTGTTTTTAGACATGTGGCATTTATTCAAGATCAGGCCTTGGGGTAGAACTCATGAACCAAATAGCTGTTGGATATCAAGCAATTTGCAAACAACTTAAACTTACAACCCTACCTCACTTCCGTGAGTCATACATCGCGATGCATGGCCGCGGAAAAACAATGATAGAAAACCACCATGAAATACATATCTATCCTAAAACTTATGCACTACAAAACCCGCTAGACCTTTTGGAAAATTTAGAGTTTGCGCTAAAACATGAAGGCATGAATCTGGAAATCATCAAACATTTTTTCCAGAATACCAATAAAAATCAAATAACAAATCATATTAAGAAACAGCCAACAGGAATTTATTCTCGAAAAATTTGGTATCTTTATGAATTTCTCATGCAGGAAAAATTAGAATTACCAGACTGCAAAAAAATTAAATACGTAGAGTTACTTGATAAAAACTTATATTTTACTAGTAACGGAAAAAAAAGTTCTCGTCATGGCATTAATGATAATCTGTTAGGTAACCGTGACTATTGTCCATTTGTAAGGAGAACGACAGAGCTAGATAAATTTATCCATCGCCGCCTGGACAATGAAGCAAAAAATATCGTAAACAAATACGATGCATCACTGATCTCTCGCGCATGCAACTATCTATACACCAAAGAAACCATGTCTTCTTTTGAAATTGAAAAAGAAAAGCCTAATAAAAGCAGAATCGCCCGATTCATCAGTCTGCTACAACAAGCTGGTAGAATCGATCAGTTATCTAAAAATATGCTGATCGAATTACAAAACAGCATTGTTGACCCACGCTTTTGCGATAGCAATTATCGCACTTCACAAAATTATGTGGGAGAAAACATCAGGCCTGGCTTTTCACGCATTCACTACATATCGCCAAAACCAACTGACGTTCCTGAACTGATGCAAGGATTGTTCGATACACTAACAAGAATGGAAGCCTCTCAAATAAACCCGGTGATCATCTCCGCGTGCATTGCATTTGGCTTTGTCTTTATTCATCCGTTTGAAGATGGAAACGGTCGTATACATCGATTCTTAATTCATCAAATACTTTCCAAAACGGGTTTTTCACCCAAGGATATTATTATACCGGTCTCCGCCATCATGCTGAAAAATAACTATGAGTATGATGCTACACTGGAATCCTTCTCAAATCCGTTGTTATCAGTGCTAACAGAATATGACCTGTCTGATGAAGGCGTGATGAATGTTGAGCAAGACAGCAAAATTTATTACCAATATCTCGATTTTACAAGAATAACGGTATATTTATTTCAATGTATACATGATGCTATCCATGAGTACATGGAACAAGAGATTATATTCCTGCTTAATTACGACAAAACCAAAAATGCCATTCAGGCAATTGTGGATATGCCTGACAAAGACATTGATTTGCTGATTAAGCTAGTAACACAGAATCATGGTGAATTAGCTAAGAAGAAAAGAAATGATTATTTTTCGCAATTAAATGACCATGAAATTAAAAGTCTAGTGGCGTGCGTTAAGCGGAACATGATGGCGAGCTAAAGGCTATTCAATGCGAATACAGCATAATAACTCGTTATGCATGCATATGATCAACACCCGCATAAAACTGAAATTGATTCTTACCTTTAGCCTTCACCTGATAAAGTGCAATGTCAGCCTGTTTAAGCAAATCTGAAATGGTTTTGCCATCTTGTGGGTAAAGGCTAATGCCAACGCTGGATGAAAGTGTCAGTGTGTGTCCTTCAATGTTGACTGGTTCTTTTAGTTTTTGCATGAATTGCTCAGCAATGGTTGTCACTTCCTTCACATCTTGATATTCCACCATTGCTACAAATTCGTCGCCGCCTAAACGTGCGGGCAGGTTTTCTTTTCCTATGCAGGTAGATATCAGGTTAGAAATATGTATCAGCACTTTGTCGCCGACAAGGTGTCCTAATGTATCATTAATATTTTTGAAATAATCTAAATCAAAAAGCATGATGGCAATAGAGGTATTGCTTGATTTGCATTTATTCACTGAAAGATCGAATACATGATAAAGCAAGTTTCGATTGGCTAGACCGGTTAATGCATCGTGTGTAGCTTGATAATATAGCCTTGCATTTTGCAGGGAAATAGCGGTTTGAGACGATAATATTTGCAATATGCGCACCTGCTCATTCTTAAAAGCCATGCTGGCAGATTGATTTTCCAGATACAAAATACTTTGTAATTCACCGTGATGAAAGACAGGGATCACTAACATTGACTGCGGTTGTTCTGTCATTCCATCGGAATCTGGGATCCAGGTTTTTATTTCCTCGGGTGTTTGTGCTAGCACTGACTCATTTGTTCGTATCACATAGCGAATTAATGATAATGGTAAGTCGTTACGCTTATCAAACGGTTCAGCTGAGTTCAATGCAATGCGTTGCTCTTCTGTGGTTCCTTCTGCTTCTACATACCAGACTTCTTTATCTTTTGTCAGCAATAGCACACGGTTAGCACCAGCATTTTGTAATAAGATCACTAATAACTTATCCAGTAATTTATCTAATTCAATTTCGCTGGAAATGGCTTGGGAGGATTTCATTAGTGATAATAAATCGATGGATGCTAACTCTGTATCAGCTCCTTCTTTTACGGGAGTTAACTCAGCGGATTCCAGATGTTTATCTCTTATAAGCTTTGCTTTTCCAGTATAGCCAATCTGCATATAGGTATCGTGTGCATATTGATAGTATAAATGTGCTACATCAGGTGAAGGTAAATCCGAGTAAAAACGTGCTAGCAGTTCATATCCAAGAGCGGCAATAAGGTAATTATCATTTTCTTTGGCTGTTTTGATAGCTGAGGTGTAATGTTGAATGGCGACGGTTGTTTTTTTATTTAATCGTGCTATTTCTGCATCAACAAGTAATAAATAATGTAGATAATTCGCAGGACACCAACCTGCCCATCGGTTGAGATTTTTCCGCAACTTATTTAATTTTTTCATGGCCCCACTATTTTTTGTCGTGAAAACTGCTGTGATTGATAAGGCTGAAAAAAACGACCCCTCGGCAGTAGACGCAGTACCAACAAGGTTTTTGATATAAATAGCAAGTTGTTTTGTATAATAGATAGCCTCATCATAACATCCAAACAAGAAACAGAATTTAACTGCCTGTACATAAACCATGGCTATTTCCGTATTGTTATTAGTAGCTAGCACTTGTTGTTCATATTCCTTTACTTTTGTTATAGAAAATAATTCCTCTGTAAGGCACGAAAATATATAATCCCAAAACTCGGCTAAAACATTAAAATGTTTTATTTCATATTTTCTTATAAAACTTATCATATTTTGTAAATATACTTTGCTTTCCGTGATTGGTTTCCCGACAGCCATGCTAAATCTAAATGTGGCAGAATTGAGGTAATTACAAAAGACAATATCACCAACATCGAATAAATAGGGAGATAATTGATGGAGTGAATAAATTATTTTATCTATTGGAAATCGCCATGGATCAATAAAATTAGTAATATAGTATCTATTTCTAGCTTCATAAAAAGCACCCTGAGGGTATTGCCTGGTAAGCTTATCGTAAAGTGCACAAATTTGAAGGCCGTGTTGATACCAATTAAGCCCGTGCATCGCCATAAATGCATAGATAATCAGAGACGATCCTGTGCTATTTGTGTAGCCATATCGTAAACTTAATTTCACAGCAGTACAGACAAGAAAGAAACTTAAATTCGCATCCGTTAAATAGGCAATAGGACCCAACTGCGAAATCAAAGCGGCAATTTGTTGGTATTGAATGGATTGCATTAATGGCAGATCGATTTCTGCTATGTTTCGTCTACCTATTATTAATCTAATTTTAGCAACTTCCCAAAATATACGAAGTTTAGAGGGATGCTCAGGAATCTTGAAATTAAACATTGCCAGAGTTTTAAATGCCAACTTTAATGCATCACGTGGTCTATTTAACGTTGTTAGCATTTCACAATATAAACTAGTGACTTCGATCACTGAAGATAGATTGCTCTCCTTCAATAATTGATTAAAATTATCCTCAGCTAACTCATATTCACCTGTTAAGTATTGGCAGTTAGCAAGTTCTTTTTTGAGTTCAAATTCTAATTCACCAATCTCGGTTTCATTCAGACCATTTATTAATAGTAGCCCAGCGTTGATGTAGGATTTTGCCCCTTGATAAGCACTGGCTATCTTGGCTCTTTTCCCCGCCCATAAATTACATTGAGCTAATGTTAACATTTCATCCACATCTGTGATGTCACTGACTGCAGCATTAAAATGATTGAGAATCTCGAATAATTCTTCACTATTTTCTTCTATTACCTTTCCTTTTAACAACAAGCGACCAATTTTTAAATGGAGTTGCTTTTTCTTGTCTTCCGGAATCAATTCATAAGCCGCTTGCTGGATTTTGTCATGGATAAAACGATACTTGATTCCTTGACTTAATTGCGTTAGCTGAACATTACCGGCTGAAATCACTTCCAGCAATTGATAATTCGTATTCACCGGAACAACAAAGGAAGTCTTGGTTGCTTCCAGCATGTGTTTGGCGGTCTCACTCAATCCTTCTTCACTAACTGTGCTTAATGTTGCTAAATCAAAGGTATGCCCAATGCATGCAGCCAACTTTAGCATTTCGCGTGTTTTTTCAGGCAGCTTGTCTAGGCGCGCGATAAGTAAATCAATAACATTGTCAGTGATTGCTAATTTATTTATTTCTTCAATATTCCATGTCCATGCGCTATCATGATAACTAAATTTCAATAAACCTTCGTCGTACAATTCTTTCAAAAATGCTGAAATAAAAAATGGGTTTCCATTCGTTTTATCCAGCACAAGTTTTGCAAATTCTGGGATAGAATTCTGCGTTGATATTAAACTGTCTGATATTAAATTTTCTACATCTGTCTTTTTTAATAGTGTTAATACGATATTGGTAAATTGAATATTATTCTTGGTCAACTGTTGCTGCATGATCATTAGAGGATGAGTATCAGACACTTCATTATCACGATACGCACCAATAATTAAGAGCTCATGTAATTCACGATCTTCAACTAGTAACTTGATCAGATTGAGTGAAGCCATATCTATCCATTGAAGATCATCAATAAATAAAACGAGAGGGTGCTTGAATTGAATGACTGTTCGGACAAAATTTAAAAATGTCGAGGTCAATCGATTTTGTGCCATCGCTGTCGGAAGTTCTGCTAGAGGCGGTTGTTTGCCAATGATTAATTCGACATCTGGAATGATATTTACAATGATTTGACCATTATTTCCGAGTGATTCTTTTAGTAAAGAACGCAGCAAGTCAAGCTGAGATTCAGGTTCTGTCAGGCAATATTGCACGAAGCCTGAAAAAGCTTCAATAATCGCGCTATACGGGGTGGCACGTTGTAATTGATCGAACTTGCCGCTGAAATAATAACCGTGATGTTTTGCTATGGGTTGATAAAGTTCTTTGACTAGTGATGTTTTACCAATACCTGAATAACCCGAAACAAAAACTAATTCAGAATTGCCTTTACTCACGCTATTGAACTTATCAAGCAAAATATCAAATTGCTCTTCCCTGCCATATAATTTCGGTGAAATAGTCAAGTGATCTTGCAAATCACTTTTACCAACAGCAAAACGCTCGATACTTTTATTTTTTTCCCACTGCTCCTGACATAACAGTATATCCGCTCTCAACCCAGCGGCACTTTTATATCTTGATTCAGGCATTTTAGATAATAATTTAAATATGATATCTTCGATGACGAGCGGAATATCAGGATTTGATGAGGTTAATGATTCAGGTACAGCCGTTAAATGTAAATGAACCAGCTCTAACGTGTCCTGAGAATCAAACGGCAATTTCCCGGCGAGCATTTCATAAAGTGTCACACCTAACGAATAAAAATCGCTTCTATAGTCAACCGAACGATTCATGCGGCCTGTTTGTTCAGGCGAGTAATAGGAAAGTGAACCCTGCAAATTATGCAGCGACCGATTTTCCTGATTCTCCTGCGTCAACTCAGATGAAATACCAAAGTCAGCTAATTTAATAGTTAAGTTTTCAGTATTAATCAAAATATTATTCGGATTAATATCTTTATGCGTAATATTTTGTAAATGCAGCTCACCGATGGCATCCACAAGTTGTAGTGTTAATTTGAAAAAGTCCGACAAGCTAACGGGGCCATTTGACAAATATTGTTGTAATGAAGTGCCTCCAATATCTTCCAGCACCAACACTAAACGATCGTGAGTTTTGATGAGATCATAAACTTTTATCACAGAAGATAAATTTAAATGCTTTAAGATTTCGTATTCATGCTGTATGGCGACAATATCAGATAATGCAGCAGAACGATCAGATTGGCAGACTTTCAGAACAACAGGCATCTCATCAGCGTTTCTAATTCCCTTGTAAAGAGAGAATTGACCGCTTTGCTGAGATAATTCCTTTATTGTATAGCCTTCAAGAGTGAGCATATCGTTTTGCACCCTTTGGCATTATTCTTTTAAATTATCAGGTGATTAGATATTATACCATGAATCGAAGTCGGAAATTGCCACGCTGAGCGCCATAACTATCATCCTGAGCGTAGCGAAGAATCAAATAGTTGCAGAGCATTAGACGGTTTAAAGCATTGGGGCATATCGGCATAGCCGATATAGTAAGTTGACGGCATTGATAGTCAGTTATTTGCGGGATATCATGCGGGCTGACTTAAAGATACTGTGGCTCTGTATTAATTTACTTCTAGGGATGCGGGATGAAACTATCAACTTTATTATTACCACTTGTTCTATTATCAACGCAGGTATATGCAACAACAGCAAACAGTGCTGTTATTACCCCGGAAATGCAAGCAGCTGCCAGGCAAATAACCAGCGAAGATATTAGTGAGCATGTTCGCTATATTTCTTCGGATGCATTTGAAGGCCGGGGACCATCAACACGAGCGGATAAGAAGACGCAAGAGTACCTGCGCTCTGAACTGGAAAATTTAGGGCTTAAACCCGCGGCGCCAGGAGGCGGCTGGTTTCAGGATGTACCGCTAGGTGGCATGACGACTCATGTTCCGCAAACGTTAACGTTGTCGCACGGAACTAAACAGTTAACACTTAAAAACCATGACGATTTTATTGCTTCTGCAGGCCAGCAGAAATCCAGCATAAACATTAAAGATGCAGAAATTGTTTTTGTTGGTTATGGTGTTGTCGCGCCAGAATTCAACTGGAACGATTTTAAAGATGTCGATGTCAAAGGCAAAATTATTTTGGTGATGAACCATAACCCCGCTGTATTTGCAGGCAAGACAAGATTGTACTATGGCCGCTGGACTTATAAATACGAACAGGCTGCGAAGATGGGAGCAGCTGGTGTCATTATTATTCACACAACAGAATCTGCAGCCTATCCATGGCAAGTTGTACAAAGCTCTTGGACTGGCGAATTATTTGAATTGAAAGATGAAGGCAAGCTGCGTGTCAAGATGAAAGGCTGGGCCACAGAAGAGGCATCTCGTAACATTGTAGAGCTTTCCGGTCATGATCTGGATGCGTTGCGTGCAGCAGCTGAGTCAAGAACTTTTAGGCCTGTATCGCTGGGTGTAAAAATATCGCTTGATTTAAAAAACACAATTCATTATTCCCAGTCAGCAAATGTTATTGGCATGATTCCTGGAAGTGATCCTCGGCTTGCAAAAGAGGCTGTCATTTATTCGGCGCATCACGATCATCTTGGTATGAAGATTGATCCTCAATCAGGTAAATCGCTAATTTACCATGGAGCCATTGATAATGCTTCAGGCGTGTCTGGATTGCTCTCTATTGCCAAAGCATACAGTAAGTTCGATAAACCTCTGAAACGTACCGTGTATTTTGTGCTGACTGCATCAGAAGAGCAGGGTCTGCTTGGATCCGAGTACTTTGTTGCGCACCCTTCGGTTTCTGTTAAGGATATGGCTGCAAATATCAACATAGACGGCATGGGTTTTTATGGCAGAACGCGTGACATTACGCAATTTGGTCAAGGGATGTCGAGTCTGGATGGTGTGCTTGAATCGCTTGCATCACAGCAAGGTCGAGTTGTAAAACCGGATCCTCAACCCGAAAGCGGCAGCTTCTATCGCGCCGATC
>MGXX01000080.1 GCA_001801515.1 Gammaproteobacteria bacterium RIFCSPHIGHO2_12_FULL_38_11 | reverse complement strand
ATTTAAAGATCGCGTCATATTGGATGATCAATTGTCCAAGTTATTTCGTACATGTTCCCTGATAGATCCATCTCCTCACATGTTCCTTAAAAAGCAAAATGATTATTTTCTTTTAAAAATGAAATAAACCAATGAATTTTTGCTGGGATATTTATTCCGCCTACGTAGATTGCATACAGCGGCATTTCTATGCTCATATTCTCTGTAAATAAAGCAATAACCGATTCATTTTTGAGTTCATTACTTAAAACATATTGCGGTAAACGCGTAATGCCTTGATCTGCTAATAACGCAGATTTAACAATGGAATTATTTTCAGAAATTAAATTACCATTGACCGTGATAATCTGTGTTTTTCCATCGACTTGAAATGGCCAACGATTTTGTGTTGGATCTGCTGCGTAAATTAAACAATTGTGATGTATCAAATCATCTGGATTTTTTGGCATAGAATGTTTTTTAAAATACTTTTGAGTCGCACAAACCACAAAACGAAATGTTGTGATAACGCGCGCAATATAATTTTCATCAGGAGTTGATGTAATGCGTAGCGCAATATCAATTCCATGCTGCTCTAAATTTTTAACTGTTGATGATGAATCAACCGTTAGAGAGATTTTAGGATATTTTTTTTGAAATTGTGGCATTAATTCTGCTAAAAAAGTATTGCACATGGAAGGTGGTGCGCTGATTTTTAAATGTCCTGATGGTTCTATTTTTGAATCCTTGATAAATGAAATTGCTGATTGCTTTTCACGTATGATTTTATTGCACGACTCCAGAAAATTAACACCTTCTTCCGTTAAACTTAAATGACGCGTCGTACGATACAGCAATTTAACACCCAGACTTTTTTCTAATGCCGTAATTTGCGTGCTCACATAGCCTTTTGACACACCCAAATCTAGCGCAGCTTTTGAAAAATTCTTCCACGTTGCCACAAAATAGAAAATTTCCATTTGATTGAGTTCAGACATTGATTGTTCTCCAGTGTAAACAAAGTGTTTACTTTTAACTATATTATCACTTTTATATTTATAGTGTATTCTTTGAACATGTCAAATTATTGTTAGGAATATAACTATGAATGACTTAACAACACATATCAAATTACTTAAAAATCAATCGATTATCGCTGATATGGCGCTTGGATTTGAGCCTGAAATTGAAGTACCCCACAAATGGGATCTATTTGATCGCTATAGTCAATCTGGTTTCAGTTATGTTGGGCTTGCCATTGCTGGTGAATTCACCAGTCTTGAAACAACCATCCGTTATCTTTCAAGACATCGTGCGCGCATACAAAGAGAACACAATAAATATATTATCGTCGATAAAGCACAGGATATTCTCACTGCAAAAGCTGACAATAAATTGGCATTGGGATTTTGGCTACAGGGATCCAATCCATTGGCCAATGATATTTACATGGTTGAAACCTATTACAAGCTAGGTATTCGGTATATGTTGCTGGCATACAATACCCGCAATGCCATTGGTGATGGCATCGTTGAAAAAGTTGATGGCGGATTAAGTCAATTTGGATTTAAAGTCATTGAGGAAATGAATCGCGTTGGCATGATCATTGATCTGTCGCATGGGGGCATTAAAACATCGCTTCAAGCAATTGAGGCGTCAAAAGATCCGGTTATTTTTTCTCACTCCAATGCATTTGGTATTAATCCACACATTCGTAATTTAACAGATGAGCAAATCACTGCTGTTGCAAAAAAGGGTGGTGTGATTGGTGTTAATGGTATGGCATTAATTTTAGGTGCTGAAAAAGCATCGAGTAAAAAGTTTGTTGATCATATTGATTACATGACCAGCCTAATTGGAAATACAAATAATATTGCATTGGGATTTGATTTGGTTTATTTCAACGAAATTCTGGATATGTTTTATGAAAAGGCAGGTGCAACGTACCCTAAAGGATATCTGGGATCAATGGACTCACTTCAGCCTGAAAAAATGGATGAAGTGATTGAAGAATTACTAAAACGAAAATATTCCGATAATGACATTAAAAATATTTTAGGCGGTAATTTTTTACGTGTGGCTAAACAGGTGTGGAGATAATGCGATGAAAATTTCAGATAAAGCAAAACAAATTTATGGCGATTCAATTATTATCGATAATCAGCTGGCATTTGAAGTCGATATGCCATGGTCTTTTTCAAAAAAATGGGAATTGGTGGATCGTTATGCTAAAGCAGGTTTTACTGCGCTCACATTATCGCTGGGTAATGATGAAACATCGACCGCAAGCGCATTAGCTTATTTAGCAAAAGTACGTAAACATATTTTTTCAAACCCAGAAAAATATATTTTAGCGAGAACAAAAGACGATATTTTACGTGCAAAAAAAGAAAATAAAATCGCATTACGCTTGATGTTTCAAGGAACTGAATTAATTGGCAAGAATTTAGATTTATTAGAACTATTTCATGCACTGGGTGTGAGCAGTTTAATCATTGCTTATAATATTCAAACCGCAATGGGCGATGGTGCTATTGAAGAAAATGATACGGGCTTAAGCCACCTAGGTAAAAAATTTGTAATGGAGATGAATCGATTAAATATGATTATGGATGGTTCGCATACAGGATATAAAACAACAATGGATGCGCTGAATTTAACAACAAAACCTATGGTGATTTCGCACTCGGGTGTTTACGCCATCAATCCTCATCCACGAAATGTGCGCGATGATCAAATCAAAGCGGTTGCAAAAACAGGTGGTGTTATTGGTATCAATGGATTGGGTTTACTTTTAGGAGATGCCAATGCCAGCGTTGAAAAATTTGTTGACCATATTGATCACGTTACCAAATTAGTGGGCGTACAACATGTTGCAATCGGTTTGGATAACCTCTATTTTGCAGACCAATTTTCAGAATTTATGGAAAAGCAAAGCATTACGCATCCGCAAGCCTATGCAAGCAAAGTCAGTGATGCAACGACATGGAAATTTTTACAACCTGAAGATTTGATTTCAGTTGTTGAGATATTATTACAGCGCAATTATTCAGAAAAAAATATTCGCGGTATTTTAGGTGAAAATATTTTGCGATTGATGTAGATAAATTTTTTATAGGGCAGGTAATTATGTTAAACATTCAAACACGACACACAGTCCACAAAATTCTGGCAGCGCTCCGCGATGGTGACTTTACACATCCCGGTGAAATTGAAGCAATTGATTTGATGATGAAGAATGTAAAAAAAGATAATGACCAAAATATATTGGATATTGGCTCTGGTTTAGGCGGAACTACAGATTATTTAAATAACAATCGGTTTGGAAACGTTATAGGTATTGATATAGATTCTGATCATATTCAGTATGCTACAAAAAAATATCCAAATAGTCATTTTATTGCAGCTGACGTATTACATGCTGCAGATTTTTTAAATCAAAAATTCCAACTGATGATTGCCATGTGCTCTTTTTTCTGTTTTGAAAAACAAAAAGAATTGTTGATGGAACTATCCAAAATTGCTGATAAAAATGCAGAGCTTATTGTATTTGATTATTCACAGCCACATGCAGGACAGACTGAAAATCCATTTTCATCATCACTGCCATTTCATCCGATATATTTGGATACGTTTAAAAAAAATCTATTGGAGTCAGGTTGGCAATATCAATCGCATATTGATATCAGTGATTATTTTGAAAAATGCTACGTTATGTTGCTCAATAAGTTTGATGCGAAAAAAGAAGTTTTGTTGAGTCAGTTTGATCATCATCTTGTGAATACGATGTATAGCGGGTACAACAAGCTACTGGATGCTATTCATGAGAAAAAAATTGGTGGAATTATTGTTTATGCGAGACGATCAAGTTAGTTAAAGGGGATTAGTTTACACAATATGGCACAGTGCACTATTTGAAATCAGAGAGAAAACTGGTAACACCTTGAAAAATCTGGCTCCCCGGGCCGGATTTTTCAAGGTGAAAAACGGTTTAACACAGTCACAATTATACTCAAACTCGGCACAGTACGTCACAATAATGACACAGTGTGATAGATACCAGCAGGCTGATTTTCTATTTGGTATTGTTGTCCGAAAAGTGTATACTATTTTAAGACAATAAATGAACGTGAGCGTTATGGCTACCGCACTGAAATCACTCATCATGCAACGCATTAATAAGGCTGATAAGGGAAATGTCTGGACTCCGACAGACTTTGTGGATGTGGGTACGCGTGATGCAATAGATAAGGCACTACAACGACTCGCCATCCATCATGAATTACGCCGCATTGGCCGCGGGCTCTATGATCGACCGAAAATCAATACGCTCACCGGCCAACTTTTTGTCCCAAGTTATCAAAAAATAATCGATGCCATTGCTCGTCGCGATTCAATACGAATATTATTGGATGGACTAACTGCTGCAAATGATTTGGGGTTAACACATGCCGTACTTGGGAAAGTCGTGGTACACACAGATGGTCGCTTGCGACCCATAAAATTGGGAAATCTTACCATCCAATTCAAATTAACCACCCCCGGCAAACTTTATTGGGCGGGACGACCTGCTATGCGAATTGTGCAAGCGCTTTACTGGCTACATGATTCTTTTGCAGGACTTTCAAAAACAGAACAAAAAAGTATACAAAAAAAATTAATTCGCATTTTACAAGATGCAAAACAAGGTGATGTTATTTGCAAAGACTTAAAAAATGGATTGCATTTGATGCCAATATGGATGCAAAAATGGATACAAGAATTATTTAAAAAAGCAATAGGAATATCATGAATACAGAGTTTATTCGCATTCTCTCATCCAGTCAAAACGACAGGCGAGATTTATTTTTTGCCACTGCCAATCGATTGGGAACAACGTTGCAAAACGTGGAAAAAGATTTTTGGGTATGTTTGGTGCTTGATGTTTTGTTTAATGGTCGCGATCCAAGCGAGCCCAGATTATTATTCAAGGGCGGAACATCATTATCGAAAGCATATGGCTTAATTTCTCGCTTTTCGGAAGATCTTGATATTACAGTGTTTCGAGAAGATATTGGACAGCATGTTGATATTGAAAACATGATATCTCTTTCAGGAAAACAACAGCGCATTCGATTAAATGCTATTAAACAAGCTTGTCAGGAATATATTCAGGGCCCACTAAAAAATCGCCTCAATCGGCAGATCTCAGCATTGTTACGTGACGCAAATACCCCCTGCATAAATGATCCTGTTATTTCAGATCCCGATGATCCTGCAGAGCAAACGCTTCTCGTAAATTATCCAACGGTTAATACAGAAGTTGACCCCTATGTGAAATCTGCAGTCAAAATCGAAGCGGGAGCAAAATCAGCTTTAGAACCGCATCAATTGGTCAGCATTAAACCATATTTGGCTGAAGACGTTTTTAGGGCGAGCTTAACTATTTCTAATATTGTTACCATTAATGCCGAACGGACTTTCTGGGATAAAGTGATTATTTTGCATGGCTTGCGTCGCTGGCATGATCATCGTGGGCAATTACGTCAACAAGGACACCGCATTTCTCGTCATTACTATGATGTTTACAAATTAATGCATTCATCAGTAGGTAAGCGCGCACAAAATAATCGCGACTTGGCTTTTGATTGTGCGCAGCACGCGCAATTATTTTTCAATAGCAAAGATTTAGACTTATCATGTGCGCATCCCGGCTCATTCACAATCATGCCAACACCGGCGATGATGGAGCCGTTAAAACAGGATTATAAAGCAATGGCCGGAATGATTTTTGGTGAAGCAGTAGATTTTTCCATGATACTCGAGACAATTTTGCAACTTGAAAAAAATATCAATCGTTATTTATTGTGACAAAAAACAATTTAAAAACACGGTAATTAAATTAAAAATTTAAACCATTATAATAGCGGGAAGTCATTGTGAAACAATTTGTGAAAGCGGTTAGCGGAAAAAACCATATTGTTATTTATACTGATAGCAGGCATTTCATTCACCTCTTTGTTATTCATATTCTAACAAATCGGTGTCCACTAAATCACGGGAAGATTACTTGTGATAAACAAGCACGCCCACCCACATTAATGCTATTAAAATCGGCTGCTTAAAAACACACACAAAATCCCCACAATGGATTTTTAAGGAAAATATAAATGGTGTAACACCTTGAAAAATCTGGCTCCCCGGGACAGGTTCGAACTGCCGACCAAGTGATTAACAGTCACCTGCTCTACCACTGAGCTACCGGGGAAGGTTTGAGTATGTTACTGATCTCAGGTTGTTCGGTCAATATTTTTTATTGAAATTGTCAAACCAAAGTGACAATGTACGCTTTTGACCCTTTGGTTATTCTTGGTTTGTAATCTTACCGCGTTTTTACAGACACCAGCTCCTCAATTTCAGCAAGCATATTTAAACCTTAATTTTTTTAGTAAGCAAACTGATGATAATCGAAATGGATATAATAAACACGATCACACCCAGGCTCCACAATGCAGAAATGATTATCCAATGATGGATCAACATTTTTAGTCCAACCAGCACTAAAATGCAAGCTAACCCATATTTCAGATAATAAAATTGTTCGTTCATATCCGAAAATAAAAAATACAATGCACGCAAGCCTAGAATAGCAAATATATTTGAAGTAAAAACGATAAATGGATCATGCGTTATTGCAAAAATTGCAGGAATGCTATCAACAGCAAATATCAAGTCAGTTATTTCAATTAAAACCAACACTAGAAATAATGGTGTGAAATACAAAACCCTATTTTTACAAATAGTAAATTTTTCTTTGTGTAACTCATCGGTAATACGAATATTATTTTTCATCCACAGTATAATTGGATTTTTCTTAAGTTCTGGTTTATGGTCAGAATACAAAATCATCTTAATCCCAGTGAATAAAAGAAAAATCCCAAATAGATATAATATCCACGCAAATTTTGCTATTAAAAACAACCCAGCTGTAATTAATATTAATCGCATGATGATTGCTCCAATAACGCCGTACATCAACACACGTCTTTGATATTCCTTGGGTATTGCAAAATAATTAAATATCATTGCAATGACAAAAATGTTATCAAACGATAATGATTTTTCGATTAAATACCCAGTGAAAAATTCAGTTGATTTTACCGTTGCAATGGCATGACCATGCGTTTCTTTTAGGTAAATCCAAAGTAAAAAATTAAATCCAACCGCCATTAAGAACCAAACCAGAGTCCAAGCAAGTGATTCTTTTTTAGAAACCCTGTGTGATTTTCCTGCGCTCAGTAAAAACAAATCAATATATATCATGATTGCTATAATGGTAAAAAAAACTAACCACATCCACCAAGCGCTAGTTTGAGCTGCGTGTATAACTGCCATGCAAAATTGCCCCTGCCAAATGACTAATCATTATTTTTACGCATCAAATCTTTAAAAAATCAATGCTTGCTCGTACTCTTAGGATAAATTCTTACTGTTTGAATATGAGATGCATTCATTTTTTCAATAACTGCAATAAATTCATCAAATTCTATCCTTTCTTTTTCTTTAGGTATTTTGTTTAATCGGTGAATAATAAGTTCGGCTACAGTTTCATGTGTTTCATCTACATTAATATCAGCATCTAAAAATTGCTCTAAAGCATAAAGGGAACAGCTACCTTTTGCCGAGATAGATCCATCTTCGTGTGCGGTCCAAGCTACATGGCTACGATTAAATTCATCTTTTATAATGCCAAGCAGAACTTGTAGTACATTATCCAATGTAACAAATCCAACGACAATTTTATCTTTATAAACCAAGGCAAAGTGAGGCATTCCAGCTTTAAATCGGCTCAATAAATTGGTAACGGGTAAACGGGTGGGAATTTTTAAAACTGGACGAACAAAATAAGTTAAATCAGCGCCGTCCTTCTTAGAATCAAATAAATCTTTCACATGAATAATCCCATTTATTTCATTATTATTTGGATCAAAAACCGGATAACGACTATATCGATATTTTTTTACAAGTGATATGAGTGTATCAAATGATTGATTTTTATTGATCATAACCATTTCATTTGCAGGACGCATTACCTCAGTCACACGAAGTTCATACAAATCCAATACCTTTTCAATCAAATCGGCTTCACTTTTCTTGAATATACCCTGTTGTTCGCCTATTTCTGTTAAGGCTAAAAAATCGCTACGAGAAAGAATACTTTTATCATTTCCTCTACGAAATCGTTTGGTAATCAACTGACAGAGCCATACAAATGGAAAAAGAATTTGAAGTAAAATATTTAATGAATAAACAGTAAAAGAAACAAGTTCTTTCCAAAAATTTGCACCAATCGATTTAGGAATGATTTCGGATAAAATAAGTATGGCAAGCGTCATCAGAATGGGCACTAAAAACCCTGTTATAAAAGGCGTGGTGTGCGACCAAATCAAAAGAGCTTGCTCACCTACACCAATTGCACCTACCGTATGCGCAAAAGTATTAAGCGATAAAATTGCAGCAAGGGGTTTATCAATGTTTTTTTTAAAATATTGAAGTTTTTTACCAATAAATGAGTTTTCATGTAATTTAATTTGTGTATAAGTGGGTGTAATGCTGAGTAATACGGCTTCCCACAAAGAACATAGGAAAGAGATGCTAATAGCAAACATAAAAAAAAGTATTAATTTTGTATACATTTATCGTCTACAAACAGAGGTGCAAAACATCCAAATCGCCAAAATACCAGCTAAAATAATAGCGATAGTGCTTACTGATTCAGGGACAATGACGCCATCAATAACCACAGACCAGTGATAGAAAATACGCAAAACATGCATTAAAGCTACAACAGTAAAAACAACACCAGAAACGACTAAAGGGGCACATTGGTTTCGCACTTTAATTTCCTCCATAAAATATAATGAATTTATGATAACATAGAAAGACTGAATTCTATTAAAAAAAATACTTTATTGCCGGATAGGCATGTAGTGTTTCACAGGAATGATAAAACAATGACCCTTCAGCAATGGATTTTCGGCAATCTCACACTACACGCTATTCCCTACGACAATCCCATTGTCATGGGTGCCGGTGTTTTCATGGCATTGGTCGTTTTGTCGGTTTTGGTGACACTCACTTATTTTAAAAAATGGAAATATATTTGGGTAGAATGGATTACTTCAGTTGATCATAAAAAAATTGGCGTTATGTATATTATTCTGGCGCTTGTCATGTTGCTACGGGGATTTTCAGATGCGATCATGATGCGTTTACAGCAAGCACTGGCCGCCTCGCCTTCAATGGGTTATTTACCACCTGCACATTTTAATCAGGTTTTTACAGCCCATGGCGATATCATGATTTTTTTTGTCGCGATGCCGCTGGTATTTGCCATGTTAAATTTTGCAGTGCCTTTGCAAATTGGTGCACGTGATGTTGCCTTCCCTTATTTAAATTCACTGAGTTTTTGGTTGACGGTTGTCGGCGCACTGCTCATTAATATTTCCTTGGTTGTTGGAGATTATGCAGCAACCGGCTGGCTTGCTTATCCACCTTTATCAGGCATTGTTTACAGCCCCGGTGTGGGTGTTGATTATTTTATTTGGGCGTTGCAAATTGCGGGGGTCGGTAGTTTACTATCGGGTATTAATTTTATTGTCACAATTATCATGATGCGCTGCCCCGGTATGACATTAATGAAAATGCCACTGTTTGTGTGGAGCGCATTCAGCTCGATGATTTTAGTGATATTTGCTTTTCCCGTTTTAACAGTAACACTAGGACTTTTGTTTTTAGACCGTTTTTATGGCACGCAATTTTTCACCGTTAGTCACGGTGGCAATGCTATGTTGTATGTTAATTTAATTTGGGCATGGGGACATCCTGAGGTATATATTTTAATTCTACCCGCCTTTGGTGTTTTTTCAGAAGTGGTTGCTACTTTTTCAAGAAAGCAGTTATTTGGTTATGTTGCCATGGTCTACGCAACGCTTGCCATCACCTTACTATCATTTGTAGTTTGGCTGCATCACTTTTTTACGATGGGCGCAGGTCCAAATGTCAACGCCTTCTTTGGCATTGCAACGATGATTATTGCCGTTCCAACTGGCGTCAAAATATTTAATTGGTTATTCACAATGTTTCGTGGTCGCGTTACATTTGCAATCCCCATGCTTTGGACAATAGCATTTATTAGCACCTTTGCCATTGGCGGCATGACCGGCGTATTAATGTCTGTACCACCTATTGATTTCCAATTACATAACAGTGTATTTTTAGTGGCGCACTTTCACAATGTTATTATTGGTGGGGTTTTATTCGGCTATTTTGCAGGTTTAACCTACTGGTTTCCAAAAATATTCGGTTTTTATTTAAATGAAAAATGGGGGAAGCGCGCTTTTTATTTTTGGCTTGTCGGTTTTTACACTGCTTTTATGCCGCTTTATATTTTGGGATTAATGGGCATGACTCGCCGGCTCGCTTATTATTCTGCTGACACGGGTTGGCACCCATTCTTAATTGTTGCAGCAATTGGCACATCAATTATTGCGCTTGGCATTGCCTGCCAATGTATACAATTAATAGTGAGCATTAAAGAACGAGAAAAAAATAAGGTAACAGCAAATGATCCCTGGGAAAATGGACGCACACTCGAATGGTCCATTCCTACCCCCGCCCCTTTTTATAATTTTGCGGTTATTCCCACTGTTAATACACGTGATGCCTATTGGGAAATGAAGGAAAAAAAGCTTTATAACCCCAATCTCATCAAACAAGCTCATTATGAAAAAATTCACATGCCGAAAAATACCGCTGCGGGTTTTATTATTGCAGTATTTTCTGGACTTTTTGGTTTTGGAATGATTTGGCATATCGACTGGATGATTGCAGCAGGATTAATCGGCGCTTTTACGACAATAACGCTGCGAGCATTTGATGATAATACTGAGTACACTTTGAACATCTAGTTGAGAGTGATTCTCATTGACATTTTTCGTGTTATAACGTATAAAACTCATTCTGCATTAGGAACAGGTACGAAATAAGTCGTACAACTGGTGGCCAAGATGGCGTGAGATTTAAATGTTTTGATTGAGAAAATGTGAAGGAATGCTTATTGCATTTCGAACATTTTCGAATGAAAAACATTTAAAGATCACGTCATATTGGGCGATCAGTTGTACGACTTATTTCGTACCTGTTCCTTAACAACAAACACGGGGAATGTATGTCTCACGACTGTACGCATGATCATGGCACGAACAGCAAGAATAAAGCGGATTTTTGGACAAATACAACTGCCGTAATCGGAACACTTGCAGGTCTTGCTAGTGTGTTTTTTTCCGTTATACGAACAGTGGATACAGCAGCAAATATAGATGAGTCCAAAGGACTGACTTATTCTTATTGGGGTTTGGGTATTGCCATTGCCATGGCAATTTTTTGCACCACAGGTTCAACCTACTGTCATATCACACTCAACACACTTCATCAGCATGATCATGCTGATGACACTGCTCCCATTACAGTTGTCTCAACTGCGCATACAGAAATCCAAACTGCTGCAACTTTGTTAATTCCAAACAATAATGAAAGAACAGCAATCAATTTTCTGCAGAAAATATTATTACTGGGTGATTTACTAGGACATACTTGCGAAATATCAACGCCTTTATTAGCTGTTATTATTTTATTTAATTTAAATCAATTAGAAAAAATAATGGCGACTTCAGCGTGTTTGTTTGTTGGGGTTTTTGGTTCTATCGCAAACGTAAGAACTTGTTATCAAGCATTGAAAAAACAAAATACGTCTGAAGCAGAATGCGATCATGGTCGCAGTACGCGCAGCGCTTCTTTAATAACTGTGCAGTAAAACTCAGAGCCCAATGTGTTAGCGCTTCCACTTGCTATAGATTATGAATTTACAAACACCCTCATAAAATCAATTAATCTTTCAACACCATCAATGGGCATTGCATTATAAATACTCGCCCTAATTCCACCGGCAATTTTATGGCCTTTCAAACCAATCAAACCTTCTGCATTGGCTGCTTTCACAAATTCCGCATCTAATTTGCTTGTCGGCAAGTTAAAAATAACATTCATTCTTGAACGACAATTTTTATGAACATTATTTTTATAATAATCTTGTGAATCTAAATACGCATATAATTTATCAGCTTTTTCAGTGTTTTTTTGTGCTATTGCTTTCAAACCACCTTGATTTTTCAACCACTGAAAAACCAACCCAGCAAAATACCAAGCAAATGTGGGCGGCGTGTTATACATTGAATCATGCTTAACATGTAACGCATAATTCATCATCGAAGGCAATGCAGCATGGGTAACGCGCTGCAATAAATCATCTCGTACAATTACGATAGTAATTCCTGCAATGCTGATATTTTTTTGAGAACAAGCATAAATTAAGCCATATTTTGAAACATCAAAGGGTCGAGATAAAAAATTTGACGACATATCACACACCAAAGGCGTATTTCTTGAGTCAGGAATAAAATTAAATTCGACGCCGTGTATCGTTTCATTATCTACATAATGTAAATAGGCAGCATCTGAAAAATCCGCCCATGTTTTTTCATTGGGAATTTCAAGATAATCGGGGCCCCCTTCTGCAATAATCCTAACATCGGCATAACGCATTGCTTCAATTGAAGCAGCGGTTCCCCAATAACCTGTTTGGACATAGGCAGCTGTTTTATAATCAGACAATAAATTCATGGGAACAGCCGAAAATTGTAAGCGCGAACCACCCGGCAAAAACAAAACATGATAATTTTCAGGGATAGCTAATAATTCACGCAAATCTTTCATGGATTGATTTGCCAGATCAACAAAAGGTTGACTACGATGCGAAATTTCCGAAACAGAAACACCCATGTTATTCCAATTTAAAAATTCTTTTTGCGCTTGAAGCATGACTTCCGTTGGCATCATTGCAGGACCAGCAGAGAAATTAAAAATGGTTTTTATTGTCATCAATCACCTCAGTTACAAACACCATTTATCTCAGGATAACGTAGAGAAACATGTTCCTAAGTATTATTATTGCTTGCCATTTTTTTCACTTAAATCAAAACGGTTTATACTTGTGTGAATCTGATATTTTGGGTGGTACAAGAAAATGCTTTTTACCTTCAAGAAAATCTTCCAAATCATCATCGGAATTCGCTAGCGCTATGAATTGTTTCTTTTCACTGTCTGTCATTTTCAGTACTGCTTCAGGACACACAACCCTTTGCTCCATTAACACAAGTAATAATAAATTATTGAATATAAATTCAACTTGATTTATTGGAAATTTCAAGTCGGTTATATGCTGCAGAAATTCTATTCTCTCGTGATGTGTTTTAAAATTATTATTACGATCAATTAATTCTTGCGTTCTATTACGCAAAGAAGCGACGTACATAAATAAATCATTATGCAATAGATGTGGCCACTTATCTGAAACCGACGCAAAACGCACTGAATTGGCAAAAAAAGAGAATGAGCGAATTCTTTTCATAAAAAACTCCCAAAATAATAATATCCATTAATCACTCTGTGCGGTATCCAAAGTCGCATCCACACTCTCCACACTCACTACTTTCTCACCTTCTTGCACGTTAATTAATCGAACACCTTGTGTGTTGCGGCCAATCACATTGATTTCTGAAACAGGAATTCGAACCAAGGTGCCACCATTGGTTACCAATAATATTTCAGAATCTGGTTGAACAGGGACAGCACCCACTACCTTACCATTGCGATCTGTGGTTTGAATAGCAATCACACCCTGCCCACCACGATTACAATCACGATAATCGTTCACTTCCGTGCGTTGACCGTAACCATTTTCAGTGACGCATAAAACCGTGCCTTCAGCTTTTGCAATCATCAATGATATTAATTTTTGATCCGCTTTTAAACGAATTCCGCGAATACCGGTTGCGGTGCGGCCCATTGCCCTAACCTGATCTTCAGCAAAACGAATCGCTTTACCTTCATCACTGACCAACATCACATCCTGCTTACCATCCGTTAAAGCAACACCAATTAATCGATCACCTTCATTTAAGCCTAATGCAATTTTTCCATTTGAACGTGGGTTTGCAAATTCAGTTAATGCCACTTTTTTCACCGTGCCATTTTGTGTTGCCATAAATATAAAATGATTTTCATCAAATTCAGCAACCGGTAAAATAGCCGTAATAACTTCGTCTTTTTCAAGCGGCAGCAAATTCACAATCGGCTGACCCCGCGCCGTGCGACCCGCTTGCGGAATTTGATAGGTTTTCAGCCAATATACTTTACCTGTTGTTGAGAAACATAAAATATGATGGTGTGAATTGGCCACCAAAATATTTTTCACATAATCTTCTTCTTTTACCGAGGTTGCGCGTTTGCCTCTACCACCACGATGCTGTGACTCATAGCTATCGAGTGATTGCGCTTTGATATATCCCTCATGCGATACAGTAACAACCAAATCTTCTTCTGTAATTAAATCTTCACTACTTAAATCTTCATGATTTTCTAAAATAACAGTGCGACGTGCATCACCAAATTGCGCTTTAACGGCTGTTAATTCTTCACGGATAACAGCATGCAAACGATCTGGATTTGATAAAACTTCCATTAACGCGATAATTTGATCGATTAATAATTTGTATTCATCATGAATTTTGTCAATTTCTAACCCTGTTAAACGGTGTAAACGCAAATCGAGGATCGCTTGTGCTTGCTCTGGGGATAAATAATATTGTTCTTTACGCAAACCATATATTTCATCCAATTCATCAGGACGCGTTTGATTAGCGCCGGCTTTTGAAAGCAAATTCGCGACAACACCAGGCTTCCAGGATTTTCCCAACAACAATGTTTTAGCTTGAGGGGGTGTTTTCGCTGATTTAATTAAGGCGACAATTTCATCAATATTTTCTAAAGCAACGCCTAAGCCTTCTAAAATATGGGCGCGATTTTTTGCTTTTGCCAATTCAAAAATAGTACGACGCGTAACCACTTCACGGCGATGCTGTAAAAAAGCATTTAAAATATATTTGAGATTCATCACTTGCGGTCGACCGTTGTATAACGCAACCATGTTAATCCCAAACACTGTTTGCAACTGGGTTTGAGCAAATAAATTATTTAGAACCACTTCCGGTTGATCGCCGCGACGAATTTCAATCACCATCCGCATACCGGATTTATCGGACTCATCACGTAAACCAACAATACCATCGATTAATTTATCGCGAACCAACTCACCCATTCGTTCTAATAATCGCGCTTTATTCACTTGATATGGTAATTCATGAACAATAATTGCCACACGATTGGTTTTTTCATTTATTTCAATTTCTGTTTTTGCCCTAACATAAATTTTGCCACGACCAGTGCGATATGCTCTGACAATGCCAGCGCGACCATTAATAATACCGGCTGTCGGAAAATCAGGGCCTGGAATAAAATGCATTAATTCATCAATCGTTAATTCTGCATTATCAATTAAAGCCAGAGTGGCATCGATTACTTCAGTTAAGTTGTGCGGTGGGATATTAGTTGCCATGCCGACAGCAATACCAGATGAACCATTTACCAATAAATTGGGCACACGTGTCGGCAACACACTGGGCATTTGTTCTGTTTCATCATAATTTGGCACAAAATCAACGGTATTTTTATCAATATCAGCCATTAAAAAGTGCGCAAATTGTGACATGCGGATTTCGGTATAACGCATTGCAGCCGGTGAATCACCATCGACCGAACCAAAGTTACCTTGGCCATCGACTAGCATATAACGCAAGCTAAAAGGTTGTGCCATACGCACAATGGTGTCGTATACGGCTGTATCGCCATGAGGATGGTATTTACCAATCACATCACCGACAATGCGAGCGGATTTTTTATACGGTTTATTCCAATCGTTACCCAATTCATGCATGGCAAATAACGCGCGACGATGCACAGGTTTTAAGCCATCACGCACGTCGGGCAATGCTCTGCCAACGATGACGCTCATGGCGTAGTCTAAATACGACTGTTTTAATTCACTTTCGATGGTAATTGAGGTGATTTCTTTTGCTAAACCGGTCATGGGAATTGCCTTTCTGGAGATGTTTTTGAAAGCGATAATCATACCATAGTGACTGCGACAGTGACAGTGACTGTGGGGTATGCTCATTAAAATAAACGTGTTTTAGCTGATTGCTCGAAGGATATTTTTAACGCGACAGCTGTCACTGTCACTGTCACTGTAGTATGATGCACGTCGGCTAAACAGAACAGAGATAACCCCATGCAAACCATCGACACACTCATTCATGCTCGCTGGATCATTCCCATCATTCCGCGCAATCAAATTTTAGAAAATCATTCGCTCGCAATTGATCGGGGGAAAATTATTGATTTATTGCCACAGGCAGAAGCCACCCAAAAATATCAAGCTAAAAATACCCTTGATCGTAAAAGTCATGCTGTAATGCCCGGATTAATTAACACGCATGCACACACACCGATGAATTTATTACGTGGATTAGCAGACGATTTGCAATTAATGGATTGGCTACAAAATCATATTTGGCCTGCTGAAGGAAAATTATTATCCCCAGAAAGTGTTTATGACGGATCTATGCTAGCCATCGCAGAAATGTTACGTAGTGGCACCACCTGTTTTAGCGATCATTATTTTTATCCTAACGCCACAGCGCAGGCAACAATAGATGCCAACATGCGCGGTGCAATGGGATTATGGGTTGGTAATGCACCAACTGGTTGGGCAAAAGATGCAGATGAATGTTTGCTTAAAGCAGAAACTGAATATGCCAATCGTCCCGACAGTCATTTAATTAGCTATATGATGGCCCCCCACTCCCCTTACATAGCGTTAGATGACCATCTCGTGCGCACAAAGCAATTTGGTGATGACAACAATTTGCGGTTTCATATTCATTTGCATGAAACACAAGCTGAAATTGATATTGATTTGGCAAGCTATAAAATGCGCCCAATAGAACGCTTTAATAAATTGGGATTGCTCGATGATAAGTTAATTGCGGTGCACATGGTGCATTTGACCGACGATGAAATTGCCTTATGTGCTGAGAAAAAAATCAATGTTTCCCACAATCCAGAGTCAAATTTAAAATTAGCCAGTGGATTTGCACCCATAGCAAAATTACTCAAGGCCGGTGTCAATGTTTGCATCGGAACCGACGGTGCTGCTAGCAATAATGACTTGGATATGTTTGGTGAAATGCGTACCGCATCTTTTATTGGAAAGGGCATTACACAAGATCCAACCGCACTGGATACAATGACCATTTTGGAGATGGCAACAATAAATGGTGCAAAAGCGATGGGGCTAGATAAAGAAATTGGATCCCTTGAAACGGGAAAACAAGCCGATATTATTGCCATTGATTTTGACCATCTTTTCACTCAACCCGTTTACAACCCCATTTCACACTTGGTTTACGCAATGAATTCCTTACAGGTTAGCGATGTTTTTGTTGCTGGTAAACAGCTATTATGTAAAGGTGAATTTACAGGGTTAGATGCCGCAAAAATCATTGCGAAAGCAAATGAATGGGCAAAGAAACTCTGATTAGGAACAGGTACAAGTTATTTCGTACTACATGTTCCCTAATATTGGAGAAATTTAAATGCCGATACTGTCTGACTTTAGCTATGGACTGGCGTTTTTAGATAAAATGCCTACCGAACGATTATTTCAATTATTCGTTGATGGCACGATGCACCATAAGGAACAAGGGCAAAAGGGTTTTGAAAAAAGAGAACCCAATTGCATGAAGGGATTTTACGGTGGTTTGAAAATAGCCCTAGCAGATATCGACAAACCTTTATCACTTGATTTGATTTTGAGAATACATGCTGCTTCATCAGAAAATGTCACGGGTCATTTTTATGTTAATTCAAAATATGCTGGTAAGTTTAGGGAATGGAGCCTTACTACATTTGCAATTCCCAAGGAGCGATGCACTATAAATGGCGTAGCCAGACTATATCAAAAATATAAAAAAAAAGGGAAATCAGCGGAAAAATCACCGGAACTTTTTACCTCACTTAATCGCAAAAAAATCAATTTATTATCTGATTCATATTCACTTGAATACATTCAAAATATTGCCAAACTTGTATATGAAAGAATCGATAATGAAAACTTTCCTTTTGCTTATTCGCCTCCTTATAGCAGTTGCATCAAGCTTAAAAGTGAAGCAGAAGCGATAATAAAATTATTTCATGAAGAAATTAATGTAGCAGACGATAGCGATAAAAAAATATTATCTATTGTAAAATGCGCTCAAGAATTAGAATTACTACATCCATTTGGCGATGGTAATGGACGCGTTTTTATTAACATCATGCTAAATTTTTTATTAATGCAAAATGGGTTTCCGCCCGCTACATTTTATGAACCCAATTTATTTGATTTATATTCAGAAAGTGAATTGGTGGATGCTGTGAAAGACGCAATGAACCACACGCTATTTTCAATCCAACATCCTGAAAGAGCATTATTTTCTTATGATATCAGCACGCTTTCCAGAACAGAAAAAGAAGAACATGCATTATTAACACAACCCCTTAGGGATCTACTTTCTGAAAAAAAACAAGCCTTAACCCATGAAGCCTATTCGCTACAGCTGGGTGCTATAAACACCTATTTACAATCCGCATGGCAGGGCGAAATAAATGTATTTCGTGCTTGCGCACTGGGTGATTTAGCCTATTTAAATCAATACCTACCCTCAGTAATTGATCTTAAAAATCTGGCGCCCGAACACACAACACCACTTTATAAAGGCTACGCGCTGTTGCACATCGCCTGTCGCATGAATCAACAAGCAGTCGCTGAGCAATTATTAAAAATGGATTCGAGCATTGTTAACCAACTCGATTCGCAATATAACACCCCTCTCCATTATGCCGTTGCAACAGGAAATATAGAGTTGGTTGATCTTTTATTGGAAAATGGCGCTGATATTTTCAGTTATACTAATGAAAATAAAAATCAATCTCCGCTCGATGAAGCAGCAATGCACGGCACCCTTTTAATGTTTCAAAAATTAATCACATTACATCCAAAAAATAAAATCGATTATATGAAGCTATTTATCAACACAATAAAAGGGAAAAATTTAAATATCAGCACTTATTTAGTAGATAGCAACAATATCAGCAGCGATCAGATCAAAGACATGATTAATATGCCCAATGAATCCAATCCATTTGTTATCTCATTAAGAAATCACGATAAAGAAATGTTTATTTATTTATGGGATCTTTTTACTCTGGAAAACAAAGCTTTTTTTTCCCATGTTAAAAAGTTACTGCCACTAATAGCACAAGAAAACAATATCGATATACTGAATGCGGTTTTACTTAAAACCGATTTAGAAACCAAACATACCCGCATCGACTACGATCTTTTTTTTATCGCCTTCACTTGCGATGTACGGGAAACCGAGTTGCTCTTATTGCGACTTTTTGAAATTGAGAAGGATTTAGCAAACATAACAGATCGCACTGGAAATTCTATACTTCATCTCATTTCAGCATTCAATAGGCCGAAGTTACTTCAAGTTTTATTAGATAAAGGCTTAGATATCAACAAACCTTCCTCAGACGGATTTACACCATTACACAATGCTGCCTGTTCAAACTCCTTAGAAATGATTGATGCATTATGTAGGACTCCCGGCATTGATATCAATTTTCAAATGATACAAAAACCTTCGCCACGATTTCCCTATTCACAAGAAGAAAGAAAAAGGGAATCTCCACTTCATATCGCCGTACAATATGGGCATTTTGAAGCAGCAAAAAAATTAGTGTATTACGGCGCGATTGTGACCGACGCGATTATCGTTGCAGTCCCAAATTCCAAAGATAAAGAACGATTTTTGCAGCTTCTCGACAGTGCTTATATCAGACAAATTCGCGCACGTAACTTGTGATTTTTACCCTAATGCTGGGAATTCAGTGAAATTCAGGTTTATGGGTTCTTGAATAGCAGCATGGGCTCTGCCAGGATAGTTGATTAATCCGTTCTGTAAAATTTCCATGGCTCGCATTAATAAATTAATATTTAAAACATAAGCGATGCGAATTTCATTACGACCTAAATTAGGCGTAACATAAAAATCAGACATCGGTGACAACATCACCGTTTCACCTTGATGACTAAAATCTTGAATTAAAAACCTAACGAAATTTTCAGCAGAATCTACTGGTAAAGTAGCATAAATATAAAATGCACCTTCGGGTTTTGAAGCAACGACCCCTTCCATTGCAGAAAGCGCTTGATACACAATATCTCGACGTCGTTTATATTCTCCGCAAACAGGATCCGTATATTGTTTTGAATTTTCTAAAAGCGGAATCATCGCAAGTTGTTCCAGCGTGCCAACCGATAAGCGCGCTTGTGCAAATTTTAAAATCGCCGCCATAATTTCTAAATTGTATGAAGCAATACACCCAACACGTGCGCCAGGCATTGAAAAACGTTTAGAAGTACTATCAACCACAATAATATGTTCTCGCGCATCTATTCGCGACAATAAAGAAGAGGCTTTGCCTTTAAAGCGAATTTCTCGATAAGTTTCATCTGCAATAATAAATAAATTGTTTTTTTTCGCCAACGTAATAACAAGATCTAATTCATCATCAGACCATAATTTTCCGGTTGGATTATCGGGATTAATAACCACAATTGCTTTTGTTTTCGAAGTTATTTTATTTTCAATAACAGTCATTTCGGGTAATGCAAAACCCTCACTATTGTTTAATGTAATAGGAATTAAGGTTACACCGATCATCGTCGCAAACGATTTGTAGCTAACATAAAGTGGCTCAAATACCAAAATTTCATCGCCTGAATCTGCGACTGCAAGTAATGCTAATAAAATAGCTTCAGCACAACCGACTGTTGGAATAATATTTTGCGCTTTAAGAACAACGTTGAATTGCTTGTAATACTGAATCCATGCGACTACATGAGAAGCAATACCAGGACTTGGCGCATAATGTAAATTATGGCTTGAATAATTTTTTATCGCTTCAAAAAAAGCATCAGGCGTTTGTAAGTCAGGATCGCCCGTATTTAACTGATGTACTGTAATTCCACGTTTTTGTGCATCTTGCATCAGTGGTAAAAATTTACGAATAGGCGATGCAATAACGCGCTGGCCGCGCTGTGAAACCGTGAGGGTTTGCATTGGATTTCCTGCTTTATTTTTCATTGCTCTATCATAACGAAGTAAACTTAAATTACTATTAAAAAAAGCTTACTTTACAGCTTAATGGATATTTTTAGTTGATTTAGGAACACTGTTTAAATGAAACAAACTGTTACCATTCACCTACATTCTTGATAATATACAACCTATTACTCATGTTTTGATCAAAAAAAGGGCAATTTTTAATGAAACAACGTATTCCTCACTATAAATCGCTAGTCCGTTATGCAAAAATCCTTGGATTTGGCGAAATGCACACCAAAATAGACAGTAAAACGGGGTTACACGCAATTATTGCTGTGCACAACACACAACTCGGTCCTGCCCTTGGCGGTTGTCGTTTTTACACCTACACAGCCCCTGAATTGGCTTTAAAGGACGCGCTTCGACTTTCCTATAGCATGACATTGAAAGCAGCCGCCTGCGGTTTACCGCATGGCGGTGCAAAAGCCGTTATTCTCAAACCGAAAAATCTCACTGATTTAGAAGCACGAAAAGCGATTTTTCGTTCATTCGGTGATTTCGTCAATGAATTAAACGGTCGCTACATTACAGCGGTTGATGTCGGTTCATCGGTTGAAGACATGACAACCATTTTTGAACGGACACCTTATGTTTGTGGCGCAACGGGCCCAGGTCGTGTTGATGAAGACCCTTCACACTCTACCGCACGCGGTGTTTTTCGCGCAATGCAAGCCGCACTTAAATTTAAATTAAACTGCGATAATTTTGAAAATATTCATGTTGTCGTACAAGGCGTTGGACATGCTGGATATCATCTTGTGAAATACCTCAGTGAACATGGCGCAACAGTGACTATTTCCGATATTAATAAATCTGCGATTGACAAATGTGTTTCTGATTTTGGTGTTGCCACAATAGCTGCAGACAAAGCAGAAAAATTACCTTGCGATATTTTTTCACCCTGTGCAATGGGCGGCACGATTACACATGATTTTATTCACCACACAACAGCAAAAATTATTGCAGGCATTGCGAACAATCAATTAGCGCACTATAAAAATGCAGCTGCAATGCAAGCACGCAATATATTATATTTACCCGATTTTTTAATTAATTCAGGTGGATTAATTAATGCAGCGATGACTTATGCCTACCAAGATTTATCAATGGTCGATCATAAAGTTGATAAAATTTATGATATCGTATTGGCAATATTAGAACGCGCAGACACAAGCGGAAAAACAACGACTGCGGTTGCAGAACAAATGGCTTTTGAACGACTGCAACGTGCTCCGGGATAATTTTTTTGATTATTTCACAGGGAACAGGTACGACTTATTTCGTACCTGTTCCCAGAAGACAAGATTTCGTACATGTTCCTAAATTGCGTCTCTACAACAAGGTTTGCAGTATGCCAACAAAACTAAAAACAGTCGCCTCATTTATTGTTCCCTCTTTACAATATTTAGATGAACATTCAAAACCCACACAAGCATTTCCCGAATTCGTTACCAATGAATTATTAATTGATTTATACAAACGCATGACCCTATTGCGCGTATTTGATAATCAAATGGTAAATTTACATCGCACTGGAAAAATAGGCACTTTTCCTTCATCGCTCGGGCAAGAAGCTGTTTTTATTCCTGTCGGAATGGCAATGAAAAAAGAGGATGTATTCTGCCCCTTTTATCGTGATCATGGCGTATTAATTCAACGTGGATATGCACTCGCTGACATTTTAGCGTATTGGTCTGGTGACGAACGCGGAAATGCAACCAAAGCAGCTAATCAAGACTTCCCTATTTGCGTTCCTATTGCAACACAGTGTTTACATGCAGCGGGCGTTGCTTATGCAATTAAATACAGAAAAGAAAATCGCGTTGTTGTCACTGAGATTGGTGATGGAGGAACATCGAAGGGTGATTTTTATGAAGCACTGAATCTAGCTGGCGCATGGAATCTACCGATGGTTTTTGTCATTGACAATAATCAATGGGCGATTTCAGTTCCCCGTGAAAAACAAACCGCTTGTGAAACACTCGCACAAAAAGCGATTGCTGCAGGATTAAATTGCATTCAAGTTGATGGCAATGATTCAATTGCTATGTTTGATGTTATTCAACAAGCTATTTTGCAAGCGCGAAATGCCGGAAAAGCAACCGTGATTGAAGCCGTTACTTATCGCTTGGCTGACCACACAACAGTCGATGATGCCTCACGATATTCAAGTGCTGAGGATAAAAAAAGTGCCTGGAAAAAAGAACCCATTGCGCGTTTAGGATATTATTTAGAAGCACAAGGTATATGGGATAAAAATAAAGAAGCGCAATTACAACGCGAAACAAAGGAATTTGTCGAAAAAGAAATTTCAAATTATTTTTTAAAAGAAAAACAAAAACCTGAATCGATATTCGATTTTATGTATGAAACACTGCCTGATGCGATGATTGATCAACGGGATGATTTACTAGAAAGTTCATGTAAAACTTAAGAACATGTTTCTAGGTTAAAGTAAAAGGAATTTTTTCATGGGTATTTTAAAAAAAGTGCTTCTGCTTGCTTTATTACCATCAACCCTTGCGCTGGGATCAAATCCAGCTAAATGTATTAAACCAGATGATTTGCGTACAGCCTCTTCATTAGGCGCTATTCTTAATATTGATAATGTAAAACAACCCAGTGAAATTCAGTTAAATCAGTGGTACTCCGTTGGTCGCGGTAATTTTATTCAAGACATGAATGAATTAAGAAGCCCCATTAACCAGTGGATAAACGGAATTGGTTATGAGAATGGAAATGGCTTGTTATGCGATTATCTTACAACAAATTATCCTGTGATTTATGTTGATATACAGCAATATAAAAAAACCTAAGGAATCATACTGGAGCTCATTTGTGTAAAGGTGTGGAATGTGTGTGGTATTTCAGGCTTCCCGGCAAGTCGCGGGCTTGCACACCATACCATCAACGCAATTCCTTTCTCTTCTTTCTGTTGGCTCGGGTATAAAAGCCTTAGGCTTCTAACGTAAATAACTATAGTAGATTATTAGGTATTTATCTTTACTAAATTTCGTTGTTTTTCATTAAGTTAATAGATATAATTAATGTTAATTATTCTCCCCTTGGTTTTGCCATTCTAACGACCAACGGACGACCACGCAATTGCTGGCCCCCTGCTGCCAAAGCCTTTTTTGCATCTTTTAAATTTGAATACGTAATAAACGCAAAACCTTTCGAGCGCCCCGTTCTATTATTTTTAATTAAACGCACCGTTTGCACAGCGCCGTATTTTGAAAAAAATTCCTTTAGCTCATGTCCATTCATTTGATAGGACAAATTACCCACATATAATTGCTCACTTTCAGGGTAGTGTTGTTTTGTGCGGTTTTTTCTTTTTACCATTCGCACAATAAGAATCAATAAAACAAATAAAAAAACAACGGTAACGATAATATGCAGTATTAAATGTGACATAAAATTCTCTCTGCGGTTAAATAAGAAAGGTCATTGTAAGAAATAGCTTCGCTCAATGCAATTTAAATATAATAAGGAACAGGTATGCAGGAAGCGTTAGCTTCCCAATTCCGCAATGAAAGTTATAAAAAAAGGCGCCGTAAAGACGCCTTTTTATAAAGCAAATTAATGCAATTACACATTGAACTTGTAGCTTAAACCAGCATAAGCAGCATACGTTGCAGGCATGTTGTTATTTGATTTAAGTGTTGTGATACCTTGCAAGCTCACAGCAACATTTGACGTTACATAATATGCCGTACCCAAACCAAACTCTGGCACATAACGCGATGTTGAATCACCTACAAATGAATAATTTCCAATAGCAACACTGGGTTTTGCGCTCAAATACATCGCACCTGCTTTCGCAAATACATTGAACTGGCTATTGATTGGTAAAATGCCTTTTGCTAATAAATCAATACCGTAGATGTCATTGATTTTCGCGCTGTTTCCAAAATTATCAGACTCTGTTGCCTTAGCAAAATGCGTATAACCACTTTCAACAGCGAAATAGCGATCGAATTGATAACCCAGATTGCCATTCCAAGCAAATCCAGTGTTACTGAAACTGGTAGCACCAGCGTCTTTTGAAACATCAAATTCACCGTACCCAACATTGCCACCGATAAAAATACCAGCGCTATTTCCGTTAGGGAATGTTTGATTGGAAGCAGCCATGCCGTTTGTTGAAGCGGCAGCCATGCCCATTGTTGTCAATGCTACTGCAGCGACTAAAGTTACGACACTTTTTTTCATCTTATCAAATCCTATAAAAGTTAAAATAACAAGCATGCGTTAACATGCCGTGCGCGCAGTATGCATAAGCGATTTTTGTATGTCAATACAGCGCATTATCGTTTTTTGCTAAAGTTTATATTGAAATATACATTAGTAACAGAAGCGCATTCTACTTTTAAAACAGTATTAAAGTCGGTAAGATGGCGATATTCAAATAATTGCTAATAGCGAGCATCACAATGCATTATAAATTAATTATTTTAGGTTCAGGCCCCGCTGGGTACACTGCTGCCGTTTATGCAGCTCGAGCAAATTTAAAACCTGTTTTAATGACAGGCATGGAACAAGGTGGACAGTTAATGACAACAACCGACGTCGATAATTGGCCTGGCGATATTGAAGGGTTGCAAGGCCCCGCATTAATGGAACGCATGCAAAAACACGCAGAACGTTTTGATACAAAGGTTATTTTTGATCACATAGCTGAAGCGCAATTACAAAGCAAACCCTTTCGTTTAAAGGGTGACAGCGCGGAATATACCTGCGATGCCTTAATTATCGCAACAGGCGCTTCTGCGCGCTATTTAGGCCTGCCTTCAGAGTCAGCATTTCGCGGCAAGGGTGTTTCCGCATGCGCAACCTGCGATGGCTTTTTTTATCGTGGAAAAAAAGTTGCGGTGATTGGAGGTGGAAATACAGCTGTTGAAGAAGCATTGTATCTATCTAATATCGCTTCACATGTGACGATTGTGCATCGCCGTGATACATTCCGAGCAGAAAAAATATTAATTGAAAAGTTAAAATCAAAAGAAAATATAAAAATTGTTTATGATTCTGTGTTGGAAGAAGTATTGGGTGATAATACAGGCGCTACCGGTATTCGCGTTAAAAATATTAAAACCAATATTGAAGAAAAGCATGAATTAACCGGTGTTTTCATTGCAATTGGCCATGATCCCAATACAAAAATATTCAAGGGCCAGTTAGAAATGAGTGAGTCTGGTTACATTAAAACAAAAGGTGGGCAGGAAGGTGGCGCTACGGCAACAAGCATTCCTGGCATTTTTGCAGCAGGCGATGTTGGGGATCACATTTATCGCCAAGCGATTACCTCCGCCGGATTTGGTTGTATGGCTGCGTTAGACGCGGAGAAATATCTGGATTCACAATAAGCCAGAGCGAAGAGAAAAAAATTATGCTACAGTACCCTAAATAAAAATAATGAAGGTTTAATCCATGCCCAAAGAAGATCAAATTGAAATGACCGGCGTTGTTATCGAAGCACTGCCAAACACCACATTTAAAGTTAAACTGGAAAATGAACACATCATTAACGCGCACATTTCTGGTCGTATGCGTAAGAACTATATTCGCATTTTAACGGGTGATACAGTGACTGTTGAACTAACACCTTATGATTTGACGCGAGGTCGCATTACATTTAGAGACGCAGGTAAAAAACGCACTGAAGATACCACACCAGAAGAGTCATAATATTCTGTTAATAATAATCTACTATAATGGCGGTTATTACTATTAGCTGAGGGGTTCATATGCGCGAAATTCAATTGGTGAACGGTCAACGTTCAAATACCTGCACGATTACCAGCCTCTTTGCAATCCATGCAATTTTGTCGACTCAATTTAAAGAACCGCAAGACCTTAAACCAGTATTTGAAGCGCTAATGCTACGTGCTCAAACAATCTATGCAGAAATGTTAGTGCAAAATCCACAATACGGAGCTGGCGTATCCCCACAAGAATTTTTTGATTATTCACAATCACCTCAAATTTGCCTTTTAAATACTCAAACAATACATTTCTCTCAAAATGCTGCAAACACAGAAGAGAAAAGGGAATATAAAACGACACTTGAAAATACAGTGGGAGATTTTTTCGACGCTCATCAAAATCTCACATCAAAAAGCGATCGTGAAAAAGCAGTCAATGATTTTTTGGGTGAGCTGTATACGCTGTATGCGGAAGCCATTGATAAAACACAAGCTGATATCAATTTTGAATTCTTTATCAATGATGGCAGCATACCGATAATATCTTATAAAGAAATTATCGATACGCCCCAAAGCAAAACACCTGGACGGACTCCAACCATTTTTAATGCCTTCAACAGTATTTTTACCGAGCGGGTTGGCATCATCGCCACTTCCTCAGAAGGGCATACTATCGCCATTTCAATGAAAGATGGTTTTTATTATCTATTTGATCCAAATAGCGGAATACTCAGAATAACAGAATTTAAAAACGATCGTATTTCGCTCGTAAAATATTTATCTGAAATATGGAAAAATTGCACGATGGTTTCAATAGCACAATGCCAATGCACTAAATTATATATTCCACACACAGGGGCATCTTTTTTTACCGATAACAAACCGATAGCACCACCCAACAAAGAAAAAACCTTATTGGCTGGGAAAATAGCTGCGCAAATAAGCGTGTACTCAGGGAAGGAGGATATAACATCACTTGCAAAAATAATTTTACTTGAGGCTGCATTAAGTCTATTAGATGATCCCAGCAATGAAAATCTCAAAGTTGCCTATACTGTCGCTAAGAACAAAACAGCTTTAGGCGGATTTTTTCGGCACGACACAAGGGATTTAATTAAAGAGGTCGATGCTTATCTTCCTAAGCAAAATACCGCTCAATTAAGACGTTAATTTTCAAAGTTTATATCAAAACTTCACTATGCGCTTCAACAATCTCCCACACCAACTCACCTGCTTTCACAGAGACGTTAATATGCGCATGCAAACCATTACTCAATTTTCCGAATAATAATTCTTCGGCCAAAGGTTTTTTCAATTTTTCTTGAATTAAACGCTCCATTGGTCTTGCACCCATTTTATGATCGTAACCGTGGTCTGCTAACCATTGACGCGCTTCATCATCCAAACTTAAGGTGATATTTTTTTCGTTTAATTTTGCTTCAAATTGACCAATGTTTTTATCAACCACTTTTAAAATAGTTGTCTTATCCAAATAACCAAATTTCAATACCGCATCCAAACGATTACGAAATTCAGGCGAAAACAATTGATTAATCGCAACCAAATTATCACCGTGTTGATTTGTTTGCGCAAAACCTACCGTAGATTTTTCAAGTAATTCGCTACCCGCATTGGTTGTCATCATCAAAATGACGTGTCGAAAATCTGATTTTTTACCGTTATTATCTGTTAATTTTCCATAATCCATAATTTGCAATAAAATATTAAACATATCAGGATGGGCTTTTTCTATTTCATCTAATAGCACGATGGAGTAAGGTTTTTTACTAACCGCTTCTGTTAATAACCCCCCTTGATCAAAACCAACGTAGCCTGGAGGCGCACCAATTAAGCGAGAAACAGCATGTTTTTCCATGTATTCTGACATATCGAATCGAATTAAATCGACATGTAATTCTTTTGCCAACTGTTTGCATAATTCTGTTTTACCCAGTCCAGTTGGACCTGCCATTAAAAATGAACCAATGGGTTTTTCATCTTGACGCAAACCTGCACGTGATAATTTAATAGAATCACACAATGCATTCACCGCAAAGTCTTGTCCAAAAACTGTTTTTTTCAAAGCAGAATCTAATTGCTTTAATTGCTCGCGATCGGTTTGTGAAATATGTTGAATAGGAATACCCGCCATTTTCGCCACCATTTCTTCTATTTCGCGGGATCCAATTAACGTTTTCTTTTTCTTTTCAGGCTGTAATTGCTGAAAAGCCCCCGCTTCATCAATCACATCAATGGCTTTATCAGGCAAATGTCGATCACTCATGTAGCGTGTTGATAATGTAACAGCAAGCGTTAATGCCTTTGCTGAATATTTCACACCGTGATAACTTTCAAAATGTGATTTTAAGCCTTTTAATATTTTGAGTGTGTCTTCTGAAGTTGGCTCACCAATGTCTATTTTTTGGAATCGACGCAAAAGGGCTGCATCTTTTGCAAAATATTGACGAAATTCTCCATAGGTAGTCGCACCCATACAGCGTAATTCACCCGAACTTAAAAATGGTTTAATTAAATTAGATGCATCCATTGTCCCGCCAGTTGCTGAACCCGCCCCCACCAAATTATGGATTTCATCAATAAAAATAATCGCGCCTGTTTGTTTACGCAATGCTTTCAATACAGCTTTGAAACGCTTTTCAAAATCACCGCGGTATTTTGTGCCGGCTAATAAAACACCTAAATCAAGGGAATAAACAGTGCAAAAAGCCAATGATTGCGGTACTTCTTTATCAATAATTTTTTTTGCTAAGCCTTCTGCAATAGCAGTTTTACCCACGCCTGCTTCACCAACCAATAATGGATTATTTTTACGACGACGACATAATGTTTGAATAACACGCGATAATTCTTCACAGCGACCAATTAAAGGATCTGTTTTTCCCAATTTTGCACGCTCATTTAAATTAGTTGCATAAAGTTCCAAAAGATTTTCTTCACCTCCCATTTCCCGTGTTGAAGATTCCATTGAAGGATTCGCATCAAAATGAAATTCATCAGCGCGAGGCGATTTCATAATGCCTTGTGTTGTATATTTCATCACATCAATGCGTGTTACATTTTCTTGATGTAAGAAATAGACAGCTTGACTATCAGGTTCACCAAATATAGACACCAACGCATGCGTACCATTCACTTCAGTTTGTCCAACGCTTTGCACTTGTGTCATGGCACGTTGCAATACCCGTTGAAAACTAATGGTGGGTTGAATATCTTGCTCTACTTTGTGAGGCAGGCTGGGGGTTGTTTCATCCACAAAAATTCCTAAACCTGCGCGTAATCGGTCTAAATTTGCACCACACGCAATCAAAACTTCAGAAGCCTCATGATTATCAACTAAAGCCAACAGTAAATGCTCAACGGTGATAAATTCGTGTTTATTTTCACGGGCTCTTGTATAGGCAGAATTTAAGGTTAACTCAAATGATTTGCTAAACATATCCACCTCCTGATTCACGTTAATTGATCCATCAAACACTTTGCATAATTCAACTGTAGGACATGAACTCAAAAATTGCCCAAAATATTTCAGTTAATTTGAATTTAGTTTATTTAGCTTAAATTAGGTGATTTTTTACTTGATTTTCTGATTTTTTATGTTGCGAGATTGCACATGAGCTTTGTTACATAAGTTTATGCTTTTAAATGCGCGAAAAATAGTTCTTCAGCAGGTCAGTGAAGGATCAGTGCGATATGCGAGCACTGATCTCTGATAACTTCTTTCACATCTTTTGAATAATAACGTCACCAAAACCAGAACAACTGACTTCGTGCGCCCCCTGCATCAAACGCGCTAAGTCGTAAGTCACTGATTTACTTTGAATGGCACCATCAATTCCCTTGATAATAAGATCGGCCGCTTCCGTCCAGCCCATATGACGCATCATCATTTCAGCCGACAAGATAATCGATCCTGGATTTACTTTATCAAGGCCTGCATATTTAGGCGCAGTACCGTGTGTTGCCTCAAAAATTGCAACTGTATCACTTAAATTTGCCCCTGGTGCAATACCGATACCACCGACTTGCGCTGCCAATGCATCAGAAATGTAATCGCCATTCAGGTTTAAAGTTGCAATCACACTGTACTCTTCAGGACGTAATAAAATTTGCTGTAAAAATGCATCAGCAATCACATCTTTTACAATAATATTTTTGCCTGTATTCGAATTTTTAAATTTCATCCAGGGGCCAGCATCTATTAATTCGGCAGCAAATTCTTCTTTTGCTAATGCATAACCCCAATCACGAAAACCGCCTTCCGTGAATTTCATAATATTACCTTTATGCACTAACGTAACCGAATCACGGTTATTATCAATTGCATATTGAAATGCCCTACGCACTAAGCGCTGTGTTCCTTCTTTAGAAACAGGCTTAATACCAATGGCGCTCGTTTCTGGAAAACGAATTTTTTTAACATTCATCTCTGTCTGCAAAAAGTGAATGACTTTTTTTGCCGCTGCACTACCTGATTCAAATTCAATGCCCGCATAAATATCTTCTGAATTTTCACGAAAAATAACCATATTTGTTTTTTCAGGCTGTTTCACGGGACTTGGCGTGCCTTTAAAATAACGCACAGGACGTAAGCAAACATATAAATCTAATTCTTGACGTAATGCGACATTCAGAGAACGAATGCCACCACCCACCGGTGTTGTTAACGGCCCTTTAATCGATACGACAAATTCTTTTGCTGCAGCAAGTGTTTCAGCAGGTAACCAGGTATCATTACCATATGTTTTAACCGCTTTTTCACCCGCATAAATTTCCATCCAATGAATTTTTTTAGTATCACCATAAGCATTTTTAACAGCAGCATCCACAACGTGTTGCATCACAGGTGTAATATCTACGCCGATACCATCGCCTGCAATAAACGGAATAATGGGGTTATTAGGTACATTAAGCGTGTAATTAGGGTTCACAGTGATTTTTGTGCCGTTAGAAGGGATTTTAATGTGTGCGTATGACATGATTTTCTCCATTAATTTTAGCGGTTATCAATTTCTAAGGAACAGGTACGAAATATCAACTTCTGTATAGAAACATTGCATCACCATAACTGAAAAACCGATATTTTTCATCAACTGCTTTTCGATATGCATTCATAACACGATCAAAACCTGCAAAAGCCGAAACCAGCATTAATAGTGTTGATTTAGGCAAGTGAAAATTGGTTAATAACATATCAACAGCCTTAAATTGAAACCCAGGCGTGATGAATATTTTTGTCTCGCCAAAAAAAGCTTGAATCTCACCTGATAATGCAGCACTTTCCAAGGCCCTAACAACCGTAGTACCAATTGCAATAACACGATTACCACGCGATTGACACGCATTTATTTTTTCACATAATGCTTGTGAAACAGTAACAATTTCACCGTGCATCACGTGATCTTTAATATTGTTCACTCGAACAGGTTGAAACGTCCCCGCCCCCACATGTAAGGTTAAAAATCCCATTTCAACCTTTTTATCCTTCAGAGCTTGTAATGTTTTTTCATCAAAATGCAAGCCAGCGGTCGGTGCTGCAACTGCGCCACGATTTTCAGCATAAACCGTTTGATAACGCGCTAAATCTTCGGATTTAACATCCCGCATAATATACGGCGGCAGTGGGATGTGACCATGTTTTTCAAGTAATTCAAATAAAGGTTCTTTATTTTTAAATTCAAGTATAAATAATCCGTCTTCACGATCAATAATCACTGCATTTAAAGCATTTTCCAATATAATCTTGGAACCCACTTTGGGTGAATGGCTTGAGCGGATATGGGTTAATGCTTGATGATCACTTAGCACGCGTTCGATTAAACATTCTATTTTCCCCCCACTTTCTTTTTGGCCAAACAACCTGGCTGGAATTACCCGTGTGTCATTAAAAATAACTAAATCACCTGAATTGATTCGATCTAAAAATGCAGGGAATTGAGCATGAATAACATTATTTGAATTTTCAGGTACAATAAGCAAACGGCTCTCAGTGCGATTACGCGTCGGGAATTGCGCAATCAACTCTGAAGGCAGGTGATAATCAAAATCATTGACGGAATAATGCATGCAACACCCAATTAGGCAGTTTCAACTGGCCAAACAAACATTAGCCATCATTAAACAAAACAGAAGATTACTGATTTTTCCAATCCTCAGCAACCTTATTGGCATAGCCATTTTTGCCATTGCCGCAGTTCCCCTTTATAAAATCGAAACGATCGCAGCAAAAACCAATCACCTAGATTCGAAAACAATTATTATTTTCATCTGTATTCTTGCATTATTGTTTCCAGTTATGCATTTTTTCAATTTATTATTTAATACGGCATTAACGCTATGCGTAAATAAAAAACTGCAAGGCGAAGAATATACTTTATTAGAAGGTTTTAAAGCGCCAATCAATTTTTTAGCCACCATTTTTCTGTGGAATAGTTTAATGACCACGGTCGGCTGCGCAGTCTGTATTGTTGAATATTGGTCAGATAATTGGCCAAAAAGCAAAATAGCAACCCAATGGTTGAGCGGTCTCACTTGGTTAACCGCAACCTATTTTATTTTACCTGTCTTGTTATTTGAAAATCACAACTGCATTCTATCTGTTAAGCGCTCCGCTAAACTAATTAAAAAACAATGGGGGAACGTGCTTGTTTCTCAAATTAACATGCGAATAAATACAATGGGTATTCATATTTTATCATTAATACCTGCATTAATAGCATTTTTAATTGGTGGGAAAATTATTATTTTAATTGGATCGGCACTCACCGTTGCTTCTTTTATTATTATTTTTGCAATGAACACCATGCTCAGCATAATTTTATGCAATGCACTTTATTTATTTTCTAACGGAAACGATCTGTCTCGGTTTTACAATATTGAACTATTAAAAAATGCATTTCGAAAGCGTGCGACAAAAACACGGTAGTGAACAAAACGTAAAATCAGGTTATGATTTTTCAAGCGCTGGGGAATAAATACGACAATCAAGGGCAATGGCAATGACAAACAAGGAAATTTTATACTCCATAGCAACGGCCTTGGCAATAACCTTGAGCACATCAACAATCGCCGGCAACATAACATTAAAAAGTCAAAATGAGCCTAAGGTCATTATTATTAAATGCGGCCCAACTCCCACCACCGAGACTGACACCCATCTTTTTATTCCCCCAAACGGTCAACGAGGACCCCTGCCCTATGTCTTAATAAAGGCAGGATTTCATCACTCTCATTTAAGTTGTGATTTCTATGAGGACGGCAGCAATAAGGACATTGCAACTGCAAACTTGTACATTAGTGATGATTTCACTACGGCAACAATCACAAATGCAGAAAACTTTGATCCCAGTCAATTTTATATAAAAATTTCAACCCCACTCAATCTCCCAGCGGAAAGCATTACGGCAGTGGTAGAAAAAATTTAAATGCGATATGATCCAGGTCGGAGTTTTAACAATGAGAGTATAAATTATGATCAATAAAAAAATGCTTATTTTAAGCCTAACAGCGGCGCTATCAATAACTGCGGTTAACGCAGTGGCCGGAAGCTTAACATTGAAAAGTCAACATGAGCCAGATGTAATTACTGTGATGTGCGGCGCAACACAATCCAGCGAAACAGATACACATCTACCTGTTCCCGCTAATGGTCAGCGCGGACCATTGTCCTTCGACCTTATCAGCTTCATGTTTGGTTCAAACCTAACTTGTGATTTTTATGACAGTAGCATTGATCGAGCACATGATATTGGTACGGCTAATTTTCTTATCAGCAGCGATGCGAGTACCGCAACCATTGCAAGCTTTCAACAGTATAATCCAAGCAAGTATTCCGTTGTGATTTCATCAGGAAGTCATCCAAACTTGCCGATTGGAACAGCGGCAAAAAATATTACTGTTTTATTATCAGGCGTATAACGCAAAAAAAAAGGGGGTTCGACAGCATATGCCCCCGCGTATTTTTATAGATCAAATATCCCACGACACCTGCATTCCATATACATTAATATTACCTGTCACAGTACCGATGCCAATAGTGGGCGCGGCAGTTGTTGTTTGTGGTGTATTAGCATTGGCATTATTAATTGCCGTATTCGGTACAAAAAAGTGTGTCACACCCGCATTTAACTCAAGACCCGGCTTCGGCATAACATTAATACCAAACGATGCCGCATACCGATTATTATCCGGTAAACGAATATCACGATAACCGATTCGCGTTGGCGTTTGATCATGACCTACACCCGCTTCTAATGAAACATATCGATCTATTTTATATTTTCCACCTAAACCAACATTCCAGGTATCACGATAATTTTCATTTAATGCAACCGTCCCGACGCCGCTGGGCGTTGATAGATTATTAATAATTAACTGCCTAAAAGTAGACCATTGCGTATAAAAAACACTGCCCATTAAAGTTAGCTTAGAATTGACATCGTGATATAAACTTGCAATAGAGGTTGCGGGTAAAGGAAAGGATGCGCTGGCGGTTGAGTAGATTGGTGCAGCACCAAAAACGGTTGAATCACTCGATCCTTTTGCAACAATCGTAATAGCGGAACGATAACTCAAGCCCAATCGAGTTCGAGATGAAAATTGAAGCAATAAACCCGCATTATAACCGCAATTCCACCCAGAGAGATCACTGGTTAGCGGACTAAAAACATCTGAGTCATAATCTGCTGATCCATACATCACGTCAAAACCAAGCGCTAAGGATAAATATTTATTAAGCGCATAGGCCATACTGGGATTTAAATTAATCGTTTTCAATTTTGTTTCAGTCGCCAATGTGTTTACATATTTCACATCAGGATAATCAGTCGATAAGCCAAACGGTGTTGTTACACCAAAAGCAAAAGCCCAGCGTTGTGCAAAGGGAATGGCATATTGGAAATTAGGAACAATATTAAAAGTATTGCCTGGCGCATTAAGCACCGTCTTACTGCCAGCTGATCCGGTGTAACTTATATTAAGTGGAATAACTGCGGCACCAAATGAAATTTGTTGATGCTTTAAACGGATAACACCTGCAGGATTATAAAAGGCTGTTGCTGCTGTATCCGCTTCTGCCGCAGCACCTGAATGATAATCGCCAATTCCGGCAGCATTTTGCTCCCATAATTGAAACCCACCTGCCAATGATTGCGCTGAAAAAATAAAAGAAGGGAGGGTGAAAAAAGAAATCAAGTAACGCTTAAAAACGGACTGCATGAACAAATCCTTATGTGGCGGAGAAGGTGGGATTCGAACCCACGTGGGTCCTTTCGAACCCCATCCGATTTCGAGTCGGCGCCGTTATGACCACTTCGGTACCTCTCCTATTTCTTTATTTCAGAGCCAAGTTATTTCGTACATGTTCCTAAGGTTGGTGGCTTCAAAGAAACTGGCTTCGACGCTTCAGTGGTCGCAGGACCTGGTGGAATCGGATAATATGGCTCTTGCTTAAGAATGGGAACGCCCTCAGGCACTACCAAAGGTGAAACCTCATGACCTTTTTTTAAATAATCCCGTGAATGCGCACCACAACCCGACAAAACAACCGTCGCACAACATAAAAAAGTTAAAGCGATAAATCGCATATATTTTTCCTCACCGATTCGATAGTCGAATGCCACTGCAAACTCAACGGCGTCAATGGTAACCTGATTCCCGATTGAATTAAACCCATTTTTTCTAAAACCCATTTTGTGGGAATGGGATTGGTTTCAACAAATAAAGCTGAATATAATTCATTCAATTTATTATTTACTTTCTCAGCGGTTTGACGATCACCCGCAACGGCTGCAACACACAAATCATGCAATAATTGCGGTGCGACATTTGCTGCAACGGAGATCACCCCTTTTCCACCCAGCAACATAAATTCCATTGCGGTTTTATCATCGCCGGCTAAAAAATCCATCTTTAAATTAGAAGATAATAATTGTTTTAAACGATTTAAATCACCGGTCGCTTCTTTCACGGCAACAATATTTGAAAAAGCAGATAAGCGAGAAATGGTTTCGGGTAATAAATCACAGCAGGTGCGCGATGGGACATTATATAAAATTTGTGGAATAGGCACCGCTTTTGAAATCGCACGATAATGTTGAAATAAGCCTTCCTGCGTAGGTTTATTATAATAGGGTGTTACCAATAAAGCGGCGTCGGCGCCCAACGACATAGCCTCCTTCGTCATCGCAATGGCCTGGTTGGTTGCATTTGAACCTGTGCCAACGATCACAGGAATTTTATGATTCACGCTTGAAACAGTTAATGTAATTATCTCGCGACGTTCATTGCTTTCAATGGTTGCTGATTCACCCGTTGTTCCCAAAACAACAATACCATCAGTTTTTTTTGTCAAATGCCAATCAATTAATTTCTCTAAACTACCATAATCAATTGATCCATCAGTGTGCATGGGCGTGATCAGCGCTACTATACTGCCGTGAAACATAATACGCTCCTGTTCGGTGTAAAGCTGTAGTGTTATGTTTTAAATGATCAGTGTCAATATTCACATTTAAACCAAGCGTATCCGACTCCCACTCAATGCACATAACTCAGTGCAGTTGCAAATAAACTCGGCACATACCCCCTATTTTCATTACTTCCCTCTTGAGGTATCACGATAAAATCTATTTTTTCGGCGATAATTTCAGAAGAATGTAAATCACCGGTGACAGAAAGCAACATGCCTAAAAAACCAAATTTAATGATTCTTTGTAAATCAAGATGATTAACACGAATAAAATAATGCTCAATTTTTTCTTCTGTCATGCCTGCAACATGGGAATGCAGTAATCTTTTTCGTTCAACCTCAATATGATATTGATGATAATCCAACGCGTCATTTTGTAGCATCGGAACTTGTATCAAATAACCAATTAAAATAATTTTGCAACCCGTACTCTTATAAAGATCCATGGTGTAATCCTTTTATTTAGCGAGCTGCAAAATATAATTCTTTTTTGAATTAAATTCAAGTCGTTTTTAAATATTTCAATTCTCAATATGAGTCTTGCAATTAAGGTGATAATTTGCGATGATTCTTTTCGCTAGTAAATAAACACCATTCTCAACTTTTAATTGGTAGTTGATTCGAAGCCAGTGGAAGCGAGAGCGCTAGCGACCGCGAAACTAACACGTTTAGTAGCGTTTTTTCATCATCGAACAAGTACGAACAAACCTTTGGTGAAATACGACGCTACTGTGCATGCAAGTTTCGCAGTCGCTAGCGCTCCTGCTTCCATTGGCACTGTTTAAGATTACTGTAAAAGTTGAGAATGGCGTTAAATAAACACAGAACCACGCAATGAAACCCATTAAAATCCAAAAAATAACAACCACAAACAACAAAAATTTAATCACTAATTTACAAAATTTTATTATCAAAGAAAAAATACACGAAGCAGCATTAGCCAGGCAAACCGGTATTCCGCAACCTACGCTTCATAAAATATTATCAGGAAATACGACAGATCCACGCATATCAACATTACAAACGTTGGCGAATTATTTCGGTGTTACACTGGATAGACTATTTAGCAATCAGGCATTTAAAAACAATAAGGCATTATCAACCGGAAAATCCATCCCAATTATTTCCTGGACTGATTGCCTAAAATCACAAAAAATAATTAAGCATTTTTCCTCTGATAACCACGATCAATGGGTCATTGTCGACGATCAAAATACTGATCTACGCTACGCCTTAAAAAGCCGCGCCAACACTGAACCGCAATTTCTACGTGGCAGTATTTTTATTGTTGATGCAAAAGCAATTCCATCCGATGGCGATTTGGTGATTGTGCACTATCCTGAAACCAAAGAAGCAACCCTGCGTAAATTATCTGTCGATGGGCGCGAAACACTATTATTCGCCCTCAATGACAAAACAAAAGCAGACCCATTAACAAAATCTGTTAAACTATTGGGTGTTGTGATCCAATCACGTTATTCCTACTTGTAAAAACAACAACCATACATTAGAGAGTTCACCATGTCCCCAACAATCATCATCAGCGTAATATCAGCAGCCCTACTCTGCGTCATCATGGTCATCAGTTTCCTCACAAATGACCGCATTAAAAATCTTTTTACACAACGCGAACAAACTGAACAGCTATTAAAAGAACAACAAATGGCGCAGCAAATGGCACGTCAGCAATTTGATCAACATCAAATTCAAAGTTTAAAATTAATTCAAGAGTCAATGCAAAGTGCATCAGTTGAAATGCGAAGTCAAATCGCCACCCTGCTACATCAAAATGCGCAACGCTTAACAGAACAATTTGATAAGCTCACCCAAACCACACAAGAAAAGTTAAAAGAAATCAGCGGTGAAGTAAATAAGCAATTGGAAACAGGTTTTGAAAAAACAACCTCTACATTTATGGATGTTATTAAACGTTTAGCAATTATTGACGAAGCACAGAAAAAAATAACTGAACTATCAACCAGCGTGGTGAGTTTACAAGAAATATTATCCGACAAAAAATCACGTGGCGCTTTTGGTGAAGTGCAATTAAGCGGTTTACTTCACAACATGCTGCCTGAAAAACATTTTTCATTACAACACACCTTAACCAACGGCAAACGCGCAGACTGTTTATTATTTTTGCCCGAACCCACAGGCAATATCGTAATTGATGCAAAATTTCCATTAGAAAATTACCGTAAATTGCAAAGCTGCACGAATGATTCAGATAAAAAAGCACTTGAGCAACAATTTCGAACTGACATTAAAAAACACATACAGGACATTGCGGAAAAATATATTATCCCCAATGAAACAGCTGATGGCGCAATGTTATTTATTCCAGCGGAGGCAATATTTGCCGAAATTCACGCCCATTATTCAGATTTAATAGACTTTGCTCAGCAAAGACATGTCTGGTTGGTTTCACCCACAACCATGATGGCAATATTAACGACCGCGCGCGCTGTTTTAAAAGATGCAGCAACACGCCAGCAAGTGCATATTATACAGGAGCATTTGATCGGGCTCGGAAAAGATTTCGATCGTTTCCAAAAACGCATGGATGATTTGGCAAAACACATTAATCAAGCAAATCAGGATGTCGAGCTCGTACATAAATCATCGCAAAAATTAACGAGTCGTTTTTTGAGGATTGAAAAAGTAGATGTGATTTCACAATGTACGCAACAAGAGAAAGTGGAATCCCTATCCTAAAAACCACCCTCCATTCAATAATGATAACGACATTGCGCAATCCACAATTCATCGCGGAAAACTTTGTAGACTAATCGATGCTCACGGGTAATGCGTCGCGACCAATAACTGCTCCAGTTATGTTTGAGTGGTTCTGGATCACCAACACCTGTAAATGGATCGCGTTGAATCGCTTTAATCAAATCGTTAATGCGCCGCAATATTTTTTTGTCTTGGGTTTGCCATGACAAATAATCATCCCAAGCATTGGAGGCCCACACTAAGTTCATTCTTCTATTAATCCTTTGATTTTACCTTTCTTTTTTTCAAGCTGCTGTATCGCTTGATTAAGACGCGTTGCATTATTCGCACTCGCCATTAAATAGGCCGTTTCTTCATAGGATTTAAAATCTTCTAATGACATAACAACCGCAGGCTTACCGGATTGTCTCGTCACTAAAATAGGTTGATGGTCGTCCACTACGCGGTCAAGCGCATCCGCCAAATGACTTCGAAAATTAGAGTAGGTCATGTTTTCCATCTGTTGCCACCTTGATTATGAGTTTCATTGTACGTATTATAGTACAACATTAAGATAATGGCAACAACGACATGCTACCTCGCGACAAACAATATAATCATCACCGAAACGCGCCCGGAAGGGTGCGTGCAAATCTCGCGATAAGCAATATGATCATCACCGAAACGCGCCCGGAAGGGTGCGTGCGAATCACGCGACAAGCAATATGATCATCACCGAAATGCGCCCGGCAGGGTGCGTGCGAATCACGCGACAAACAATATAATCATCACCGAAACGCGCCCGGAAGGGTGCGTGCAAATCTCGCGATAAGCAATATGATCATCACCGAAACGCACCCTTCCAGGCTTAAGTTTCTGTGCTATTTACATAAACCGCTTCGCCAAAAAATCAATAAACAGCCTTGTTTTCAGCGGAATATATTGCGTAGGAGGATATAACACATAGATATTAATTTTTTCAGGTAGAAAATCTTCTAAAAACGGAATCAATGATTTCTCAGCAATTTGTTTTTCTAATAAATATTTCGGTAACAATACGATCCCTAAATCATGCAAGGCCGCAGCCGTTAATGTTTCTGAAGTGGATGCCATCAAACTACCCTGCACTTTCAAATCAATCACCTTGCCGTCTTCATGAAAACGCCACAATAAGCCTGTCGGCGAATCATAATAAAGCAAACAATTGTGATTATACAAATCATTCGGATGTTTGGGTTTTCCATGTTTTTTAATATATTTTGGTGATGCACACGCAACCATACAACTTTCCATTATTTTTCGCGCACGAAAAGTAGAGTTGTTTTGTTCACCTACACGAATAGCCAAATCTAAATTATTATCAAAAAAATTTTTATAAGCGGAACCCGGTAGCATTTCAAAATGCACATTCGAATGTTTTTTTGTAAAATCACAGAGAGCCTGCACCAAATATAAATGCGAAAAACTCAATGGTGTGTTAATTTTAATAACACCTTTAATATCTTCTTGTTCAGATGCGATAAAAGAATCGGCTTCTTCTATTCCCGCTTTAATTTGCAGGCATTTTTCATAAAAAGCTTGACCGATTTCCGTTAATATTAATTGACGCGTTGTGCGATGCAATAATTGCACGCCCACTAATTTTTCTAAGCGTGAAATGCGCTTGCTGATAACTGATTTTGAAATATTCAAAGCATCAGCGACTTTCGTAAAACTCCTTTTGGTCGCAACTTGGGTGAAGATAATTAAATCGACAAGGTATTTTTCGTGGTCTTCGAAGTTCATTCAAATTCCCCGCAAGGTTCATATTCACACGCAGGCTTCCGCCTGCGTTTCTGTGTTGGTTGTATCACCGTCGCTCTCACTGTCACCGTCACTAACACTGTCACTACTCGGTAACGCCAATCCCAACTGTTTTTCCAACGCCTCAAAATCCACTAATTCAGACAATGCCGGTAAATCAGAAACGCTTTTTAAATTAAAATAATCTAAGAATAATTTTGTTGTTGCAAATAAGGCTGGTTTTCCAGGCACATCGCGATATCCTGCAATTTTAATCCATTCACGTTCCAATAATGTTTTAATGATATTGGGATTAACTGTAACACCACGCACATCTTCAATTTCACCCCGCGTTACCGGTTGACGATAGGCAATTAGCGCCAATGTTTCTAAAAAGGCACGCGTATAGCGCGGGGGTTTGCGTTCTGCCAATCGTTGAATAAATTGCGCATACAGCGTTTTTACTTGAAAACGATAACCACTGGCAACTTCAACTAACTCAACACCGCGGTCTTCATAAACGGTTTTTAAATCAGATAACCAATGGCGAATATCTGCATTACTCGGACGATTTTCCTCAGAAAATAATTGCGCTAATTTATCAACTGGCAGGGGTTCTGCTGCTGAAAATAATGCGGCTTCTAGGATTTTTTCTGCGGATTCGAATTCGTTCATGAGTCACCTATAATTTTTGTAGAAATAGTCTCGTCAATTTGAGTAAACGCTTCGTCGCTTCCACTCGCTTCAGCTCTGGGCTCTGAGTTACTCACAGCTCTGAGCTTAATATAGATCAATCCGTAAGGCTCATTTTGCACAATTTCAATAGTGGATTGACGCATTAATTCGAGGATCGCAATAAATGTCACCACAACCCCCATTCGTCCTTCTTCTACTGTAAATAAGCCTGTAAAAGCGACAAATTCTTCAGCATTAATTAATTCTAATACGCGTGTCATGCGTTCACGGATAGATAAAATTTGTTTTTCAACTTTATGGTCGGCAAACAGGCGTGCGCGTGTCATCACAGCCACAAAGGCATCGAGTAAATCTTGCATCGGCACTTCAGGTGGCGCAACGGTAATATCCATTGGCGGGGCAATTGCACTTGCCAGAAAAATATCGCGATCAACTTGTTTTAATCCTTCTAAATCCTGTGCCGCTTTTTTAAAACACTCATATAGTTGTAAACGTCGAATTAATTCAGCGCGCGGATCATCCACTTCTTGTTCATCCGTCATTTGAGGTCGCGGTAACAGTAAACGGGATTTAATTTCAGCCAGCATCGCAGCCATCAATAAATATTCCGCTGCCAATTCCAATTGCAATTCTTGCATAAGTTCGACATATTGCACATATTGCGTGGTGATTGCTTTGATGGGAATATCAAGAATATCGATGTTTTGTTTTTTAATAAGGTAAAGCAATAAATCCAACGGGCCCTGAAATGTTTCCAAGAAAACCCGCAAGGCATCAGGAGGGATGTAAAGATCAAGCGGTAACGCATTGACAACTTCCCCGCATACCTTGATGATGTTGTCTTGATGAAACTGGGCATTTTCTGCTGTAACTAATTGATTCATCGCTAGAACTCGTGGTGAATAGTTTGTTTATGATACAGTAAGCAGGTCCAAATAGACAATAACAATGAGCCCATTATGAAACTACTTTTCGATTACTTTCCCATTATTTGCTTTTTTATCGCCTATAAACTCTGGGGTGTTTATGTTGCAACGACAGTCACCATGGGTGCCTGTGCACTTCAAAATGTGATTTATTGGTTGATACACAAGCGATTTGAAAAACTGCATGTGATTACTTTAGTCAGCGTTTTTATTTTAGGGAGTTTTACCTTAATTCTACACAAAGCAATTTTTATTCAATGGAAACCCAGCATTATTTACTGGTTATTTTCCATCGCCTTAATTTACAGTCATTATTTTTCGAAGAAAAATTTAATGGCACGCATGCTGGCAGATAAAATTTTATTACCTGAAAAAATCTGGGTACATTTAAATACGGCGTGGGCAGGATTTTTTATGTTTCTCGGATTTTTAAATATTTATGTGGTATATCATTATTCGCTAAATTCATGGGTAAATTTCAAATTATTTGGCACACTGGGGTTGACGGTGGCATTCACGATTGGGCAAGCGATATATATGTCGCGCTATATAATCAACTCAGAGCCCCGAGCGTAAGCGAGTGGAAGCGACAAAGCACGAAATGCAATCTTGCAATGAAAATAATAAGGAGACCCCTCATGTATTACGCCATCCTCTGCGAAGACGCAGAGAACGTATTAGAAAAACGCAAAAGCATCCGCCCTGCGCATTTAGCACGTCTACAAATATTAAATGACGAAAATCGCCTACTTGCTGCAGGCCCATTGATGGATCAGGATGGCGAGAATCCCTTTGTTGCAGGCATTCACGGCTCATTAATTATTGCAAAATTTAATTCATTAGACGAAGCGAAAGAATGGATAGCAGCGGATCCTTTTGCAACAGCTGAAGTGTATCAAAGTATTACGGTAAAACCATTTAAAATTGTGTTGCCTTAACAACATACCACCCTTGTTGAAAAAGGGAGGTCGTGCGCGAAACCGGGGAATTTAATAACATGACATCGACAATTAATTTAATCGAAGACGCATTAAAAAAAATATTCACCGGCGCGTCTATCGAAGTAACTGACGACAAAGCCGAACACATAGGCCACGCACATCAAGACAGCGGACATTTTACCGTCGTGATTAAATCCCCTGTTTTTCAGGGGAAAACGCCAATTCAACAACATCGCATGGTGTATGAAGCATTGGGATCATTAATGCAAACACATATCCATGCCTTGCGAATTCGCGCGAGTTTTTAACAAAACCAATAGAGTCTAATAAAAGTGTAGGTTAGACAGTGCCAATGGAAACGCGAGCGCCAGCGACCGTGAAACTTTGGCGAACAGTATGCGTGTTTAAGCTTTACAAGTGAATTCACTCCTTTAAGAAATTTACTGCACATCATGCTTTCACGGTCGCTGGCGCTCGCGTTTCCATTGGCACTGTTAGAATTCATTTAGGCGAAAAAAATTATCGAAAAAGGATAGCGCAAAAGTTGGTTCAGAAGCGAGGACGGTAGTATCACTTGGAACGTGCGAATAATTATTTAGTATTTTTAGGCTGCGCCGCTGGCTGATTCTGTGGGGTTGCAGCAGCACTCTCTCTCGGCGAGGTTTGGAAAAAATTATTAGGGTTGTTACCGGTAGCTTTCTTTTTTTTGCGACCAGTGGGGGCCTGTTGGCTAGTATTTGCCTCTCTAGCAGCCTTACTTTGTTCTTCACGAGCCTTTAGATAAGCACGATTCTGCACAGTATCCTTACAAAATGATTCAGCTTTGTTGATTATATCCTCTAATGCAGACCTCAAAGTCGAACGACGACCTTCTAGTTCACGAACATCATCTTTTATCAAATTATAATATGTTTCTGGGAGAAAACTCAAATTAACAAACTTTAAAACCGCTTGAATCAATTCATCTTTTGTGTTTCCAGCAGTACATATTCGATCTTTGGCGTACTGATTACGTAAAGCTTCCACCAAACTTTGAAGATCATCTCTAGAACAAATAAAGAAACTCAAATCAGCTTCATTATTAAGAAAATTTTTTATGGTAGTCACAGCTTGACAAAACCATACCATAAGATTACTAGGTGATGATGTTGAAGCTTGCAATAGAACAACAAATTCTTCGCTTACAAGTTTTTTAAAATCATCTGAATAAACAGCATGATCATCAACGGCTAAACTATTAAATTTTTCTAACGCATTTTTTTTAGTTTTAAGTTCTGATATGGCTTCCCTAAGCTTTGAAATGACTTTCTTATTTTCATCAAAATGCAGGTTTAGTTTATTAATCATCTCTTCTGCAGGCAATACTTCATTAATTCTATCCAATAAATTACGGCAATCCTGTTTATTATTTTTATTTACATTAGCCAAGCTTGACATAATGCCGGGTATGATTGTTGTAAGCAGAATATGAAACTTTTGAACCGTCTGTTTTTCAGTATTTCTTCTTTCATCGCAATCAAGCAATAAATCATTCAGCTTTTTGATACAAACTGCAAATTTTTTATCGCCTTGCAAAGTAAAAACGGAAAGATCTAAATCATTATTAATCGCACTAAAAAGATTTTTAACCTCATGTAAAATTTGTCCCGAACTAATAACATCAGGTTCATCAGCAAATGATAATAGTAAATTTAGTACGGAATAAACTTTGCAATTTTTATCAACATGTACTAATAATTTTTCAAGACCAGATTTTAATTCTTGTGCATTGACAATCAAATTCTGATTAATTGCATTGTTTATTTGAGAAATGGGCTTTTTGAAATCAACAACAATTGTGTCGACATGCGTCTGTATTGACTTTTCCTCATCATTTGTCAGTGGGATTTTAATAGCCTCACAACATTTTTTTAACTGGGCTATCACAGCAGAATCTGGAGAGAGCGAAGTTGTTGATGCAAGCAACAATGAACGTTCTGCCATGACAAATAAAAGAGATTTTATGCGAGATCTAATAGCACCCTGGATAAAAATATTTAAATCATTATTTTTTGTTTCAAATTTTTTATAAACATTCTGAATTATAGACTCTAAATTTTTCACATCAGTCAAACTCACTGGGATTTTGCCATTGCTAAATTCAGATATTATTTTTTCATTTATTATATTAAATTCTTTTTCACAAGCATTCCAGGAATTTTCTAGAGACTCATTTGCCGGTAAAAAAGAATTAGAAATTTCACGATCAGTGACAGTTACACCAACAGCAGAAAAAACGCTTTTCAATAATTTTTTTAAATTAGGACTAAAAGTTTTTTCGTCTAGCCGCTTTTTAGAAATACCTGCATATTTTTTCAGAAGATAAATTTTAATATTGTCAGGACGTAACAAATGTACTTTAATCTTTTTCTTAAGATCATCTGCAAACATTTCCTTACAATCAACATCAGGGGTACTTTGTGCAAAGTAATTTTTAACTTTTCCGTCACGGATTATTTCACTGCAAATCATATCAAATACGTCTTTAATTTTTAATTCATCGGTTAATTGAAGCAGGTGTAAATTATTTTCAAGAGTCTGTGTAATAAAAGAATCTAAGTCGCTTTTATCAGGTATAAATTTTACGCTACTATCGGTGCCAGCAGATTCTACGTCAGTAGATTTAAACGTTGAAAAATTTTGCCGTAAAACATTATATAATGCAGAAGAACTCGCCCTATCCGGATATTTTTTCGCATACTCGAGCAATGAAAGAATTTTTTCAGCAGACGAAAGTGCTGGCTTTGCTTTATTTAAAGCATTTATTCTGCCAAAACCAAACGCTTCGCCAGGCAATTGCCGAACGGTGTGATATTCCTTAGAAATTTGTGCGTATAATGCATCAATCTCATTAGGTGATGGTAAATTAAAAGTATTAGCGCTAGATGAAAATATAACTGAGCCATCTTTAATAAGCATGTTCACAGGCAAATTAGCTTTATTTTTTTGTTTGAGTGTTACGTTATAAACAATCTCATTGAAATTTTTAAGGCTAATTGGGTTTAGTTTTTTCTTATCAGTAAGTTCAATACCCTCTTCAATAATCAGTTGCTTGGCTTTAATGCCTTTTAAGCGTGCATCACTCAACAACCCATTGCGTTTAACGGTTAAAGTTTCAAATTGTGCATTACGATAATCAAAGCGAACGTCATTTTGAAAAACAAGCTCTGCATTACCCGAAACATAAATGCCACGTGCACAAATTGCTGGCCCGCCTCTATCAAAAGTATCTTGATTATCATTAGACAATTTATTAAATGTTTCAGGCGACATTTTTTTATCTGGCAATAAAAATTCAGAAAATTTGTTTTTATTTAATTTATCAAATGATTTTTTTGCTTTAACAAAAATATCATGTAATTTATCACCACTGATTTTCCCAGCTAATTTTACCGCTGTTTTTTCCTTGTCATCCATTAGGTTCAAAATAAAATCAGGTAATATCACACCGTTAAATTTTGCGCCATATAAATTTAAGGACAATAAATAGTTAAGTTGTTCGTGTATTGTAGGCGCTTTAGTTTTGATTTTAGGACTGGTCGATACGTTCTCTCTTAGAGGCGTACCTGTTGGGCTTGATGGCACATTAAAAATTTTTTTAAAATCAAAATTATTTTCAAAAGAAACATTTTGATAATTCAAATACACTTTATTTCTTTGTTTACACTCATCTAGAATGCTCGAAAAAATACCGGTTGTACAATTATTGTTTTGCAAAATTTTTTCAATTCGAAAATATAATAGGAATGTCGCAACCTCTTTTTGACGCAGCATAGTAATCAAGTTACTAACATGTTGCTTAATATCTTTATTTGATTTGTTAAATATATCAACCCAGCGATTATAGGCCAGCACTATTTCGTTTTCATTTGTTATAATATTTGAAATGGTAGAAATACTTGGTAACCCAACAAGGTGCTTTTTAGAAGCACTACCCTTTGCTTTACATTTATCAAATTCAGATGGTCTAAAATCACGTATTTTTTTCAGAATTTCCGGCGTATATTGTTTTGTTGGCTCGCCGATATCCATATTATGAAAACCACCAAATCCGAACTCAATTAATTTTAAGAAATCATCCCCTGATATTGGTTTATTTTTTCGATCTGGCGTTTTATTGTCAATCGCAATTTTAGACAACCCTACTTTTTCGGTATCAGTAAATCTAGCCTTATTCATTAAGGCTAATGCGTTATCAGCAGAAAGTGTAAAGCGCCCTCCTTTTTGTACAAGCAAGGTGAAAAATGGGAGGATTTTCACAAGCTGATTTTCATCAAGTGTTAAATTTGTTTTTTCAATGTACGAAAATAATGATTTTACAAGCATTATTTTTGTTATTTCATCATGGTTGCCATTTTCTATTACATCCAGCATACAAGCGAAAACATGCGCGTATAAAAGCTTTTCTTGCTTCTGAACATCAAACAATGATGGTACTATACCAGATGGTCTTTTCACGAACACAGCTGAAAAACAGGTTAATTCGGAATTATTGAAAAATAATTTATGGGTAGTCGCAGGTTCTTCTTCATGCTTTAACGTACCCAATACAATTTCCACTTCTCCTTTTTTAATTTTTAATTCAAAATCAGACAAGATAGGATTGAGAACAACTGAAACATATTCTGGCAATTTTAAAATGTCTGTTAATTTTTTTATTAATATATTTTTTTTGTTTTCTTCTTCAGTTTTTACGATAGCCTGTTCGGCTTCTTTTTTCGCTTGTCTTTCTTTCTCTGCCTTATCCTCAGCTTTTTTTCTCGCTAAGACAGACTCTAAAACAGAATTTAAATTTTTATCAATACTTTTTTTCTGGTTATCATCAATTAGCATTTCAACTGTTGCTGGAAGTTTAACGGTACCATTCAATTTTTTTCCATCACCAGAAGGAAATATAATATGATTAACAAGAAATTCCAGTTTTTTAGTGTCACTCGGAAATCTATCATGAAGTGCATTAAATAATTGATCTAGATTTAAATTTAAAATATATGCGGCTTTTAAATCCAGGCAATCGTCATCATTTAAACGAAGAACATTTTGTTGATCACTATGCGCTTCTACGAACAATTTGATTAGCGCAATTAACTGATTTGTATCAATTGGCCGTCCGCCATTATGAAACGAACTGGGCGCGCTGCTATATTCAACAGTGGTTTTAATAATTTGTTTTTGACGAAATTTTTTAAGGAACTTAATAGCTTCCGTATTTTTTTCATTAATTAATTTTGCAAATTGAAGAATAGCGTCAGGGTTTTCTAACTTATTCGAAGGGTTATCAGCATTATATGCTGCCATAAGATCATTTTCAGAAACAATAATCTCTGGGTTTATAAAAGGAAAAATTACACCTAGATTAATGTGAAGATCAACACTTTTTAGTTTAATTTGAACAGAATACCCGATATTAGACGGTGAGGCATTAAATTCATCTCGCTTTGCCACATAAGATTCAATATCGGACAGCAGATAAACATTTTGTTTATAATATTTTTCCTTATCTGCAGTAACCTGATGATCGTCTCCACCTGTTACCTCAATCACGCGCGCAAAACGGACGTCTTTGAGAAGTTTCCATTCAGTCGTGCAATCTTTAAAATACCCAAGGATATTTTTTTTCCTTGCCAATTCTTTTGAAGATATTTTAATATTATCAGGCATCGCTCCACTCCCAATCACTTCATATACCCTCATATATAGCACAAAAATCTTAACAAACTCTTAATAAACGCTAAAATATTGTCTGTACTTCAAGCACATAAGCCCTTCCATCCTCTCAAACCGCCGTGTAAACTAGCGAAAAACATATCAAGGACAAAAACACCATGAACCACTGGATTCGACGCACTACGCTGCTTTTATGCTGTTTCACAAGCTTAATTTATGCTGCACCAGAAAGGCAGTATGATGTGCAAGTACTTGTTTTCTCGCATTTAACACCAGATACATTGCAATCCGAAACCTGGCCTGTTGTAAGCCCTGCAATTTTCAATACAAACGCAACCCAAACAGATTCCGCATCGGAACTGACCCATGAAAAAAATGCTTTGATGAAAAATCCGCACTATCAGATATTATTAGATGGAAGTTGGCCAGAAACCTGGCGCTCAGGGCAATCAACCGTTACAATTCCGCTGGCTGGTGGTAGTAACGCTGGAGCAAAGCTGTCGGGTTATATGACGATTGCGCTATCACATTATTTTGATGTGCATACAGATTTATTTTTAACAGAGCCAACGAATTTATTAAAACAAATTGATCCAACATTAAATATTGATCAATCTTCTTTTAGTTTTCATTTATTGCAAAATCGCCGGATGCGCAGTAATGAATTAAATTATTTGGATTATCCTGTGATTGGGGTTTTAATTAAAATTATTCCCATAAAATAGATCAGAAGCACGCACGTGTGAGCGTTAGCGAACGAGTAAGGAACATGTACGAAATAACATTGGAACAAGCAATGAATTTTTTAAAATCCGTAGCAATAATATTACTTTCTGTTATTACACTAACATCACAAGCAGCAACACAAAAAGAATACGCTCCCAGTAAACGCGAGCAATTACCACCCGTATTGAATAATACCTATGTTGGAATGGGTGCGGGTTACACCAGCTTTCCCTACTCCAATTCCGATTTAATCAACGGCTTTCAGGCGCAATCATTTTCAAACCCGCATGTTGGATTAAATGTTTTTATCGGTCACTATTTTAATCCGTATTTAGCTGCAGAAATCAGCTTAATGCGTCCGATTGAAAGGGCATATGCGAATAATATAATTAATAATACACCTGGAAAACATTCTATTTGGATTTCATTAATGGGTATTACATTACGCCCTACTTTACCTATTAATAATCGCCTTAGTTTATATGGCATTGCAGGCTTGGGCATTGTTTCTCGTCATGGGTTTGATGTTGGCACAACAAATGCCATCCCTTCAGAGGATATTGCAACAGAATTAACCGGCGGCGGGGTCACTTACGCTTTTACGCAAAATTGGCACTTAAATTTAGGGTTAGAGTACGCATTCGCGCAACAAAACAATCATCAGCCCGCAACAACTTACGCCTTCGCTGGGTTTTATTATTTATTTCGTACGTTACATTTACCAAAATCTTATTCAACAAATTATATTTTCCACAAAAATTTAATTCAAATCGGTGGATTTAACACCCATATTTTCAACCCTAACATAAATCAATATTTTACGGTTAAAGGGGGCTTACCCATTTTCTGGAGTGGCCAATTACACACACAAAATGGCGCCACTTTATTGTATGAAAGAAATATTTTTCACACGCATAAAATATTTTCGTTTGATCTAGGGGCCAGCATTTCAACTTATCATTCATCACTGAATAATACGCCCTTTCAAGCGATTTCTGTTTTCCCTGATTTTCATTTTTGGTTTTACCGCTCTCCTAAAATTGATTGGTATTTTAGATATGAAATTGCAGGGCCGACGTATTTAACCCAAAGCTACATGGATAATATCTATTTAGGCGGACAATTTTCCTTCCAGGATTTGCTGGGCATCGGCGCATTCATTGGGCAAAACAAAAATTTCAATATCGCAGCGACCATTGGACATTATTCAAATGGTAATGTCTTGCCGACCAATCCCGGTGTGCAAGTGCCGCTAGAGATATCTGTTGGATATGCGTTTAAATAGCACAGAAACGCGGGCGGAAGCCTGCGTGCGAATCTCGCGACAAGCAATATAATCACCACAGAAACGCGCCCTTCCGGGTGCATTTATATTATAAATAACAGATCCCAAACACCATGTCCCAATTTCACACCGCGTTTTTCGAATTTGGTGTTTTCGCGCAATTTTAATTTTTCATTATCGGCAAATTGATGATCGCCCACCGCATTTTTAAAACCTTCGGCTTCAGATAAAACAGCCATCATGTGTTTTGCATAATCTTCCCAATCTGTTGCACAATGAATCAAGCCACCCGGTATTAATTTTTTTCGAAGTAATTGCACAAATTCCGGCTGAATGATGCGTCTTTTACGGTGTTTTTTCTTCGGCCATGGATCAGGAAAGTAAATATGAATACGAGAAAAAGAATGATCTGGCATATTATTTTGTAATATTTTGACAGCATCATTTTGTATCACACGAATATTGCTTAAATTATTTTCAATTATTCCCATCATCACAACTGCAATACCTGGCTCATGCACTTCGATTCCTAAATAATCTTTATCGGGATTATTAATTGCCATCGGTAACAATGTGTCGCCATGTCCAAAACCAATTTCACAAATTTTTTCTGAATTTCTATTGAATATTTCATTTAAATTTAATTTTTCTTCAGTAGCAATAATGCCGAATTGTGGCCATGCGAGATCATGGGCTTTTTGTAAGCGTGCAGTCACGCGTCGTTGGCGTTTAACGAAGGATTTTATTTCGCGTTTGATGATTGCCATTGATATACTACCTGCTTAAACCTAGGTTAAATTGACAACATCTTAAAAGAATAAATCTCTGATGCCAAACACATTTTCAAAAAAACTACTCAAATGGTACGAACAGTACGGCCGTCACGATTTGCCTTGGCAAAAAAATCCGACGGCATATCGTGTTTGGATTTCAGAAATCATGCTGCAACAAACCCAAGTTACAACCGTCATTGGTTATTATGATCGTTTCATGAAATCATTTCCCACCGTAAAATCATTGGCAATGGCGACAGAAGATGCCGTTTTATCTCATTGGTCAGGTTTAGGGTATTATGCCCGCGCACGCAATATTCATAAAACAGCGAAAATTATTGATGGAAAATGCAAAGGGAAATTTCCATCCTCTGTTGAAGCGATGAGCGAATTACCAGGGATTGGCAAATCTACCGCTGGTGCTATTATTTCTTTTTCATTGCAGAAAAAAGCGGTTATTTTAGATGGAAATGTGAAGCGTGTATTGGCACGCTATTTTGCAATTGATAAACCCGTTAATCAAAAAGATGTTATTACAGAGATGTGGGCGCTTGCTGAAAAATTAACACCTGAAAAAAATGCTGCAAAATACAATCAGGCGATTATGGATTTGGGTGCAACGTTGTGCACCAGCGCAAAACCACGCTGCAGCGATTGCCCATTTATTGCTGATTGCGCTGCGTATAAAAATAATCAGCCAACGTTTTACCCTGTAAAAATAGTAAAAAAAGAACGTCCTGTTAAAAAAGTAAAGATGTATATTGTTGAGAATAAACAGGGTGAGCTATTATTATTAAAACGACCATCGACAGGGATTTGGGGTGGATTATGGAGTTTTCCGGAGTGTGAAAATGATTTACCTAAGTTAAAATTCATTGAAGAATTGCCGGAGATAACACATCAATTTACGCATTTTACCTTGATTATTACCCCTGTTCGGTTTTCTGTTTCTCATCGCAAGGCTCACACGCACCCTTTTGGGCGCGTTTCTGTGCTGTATAGATTGGGCAATGCATTGCCGGGCGGTGTGGCGGCGCCTGTCACAAAAATATTAAATATATTGAGCACGCGCCCGGAAGAGTGCGTGCGAATCTTGCGATAAGCAATATAATTATCACAGAAACGCACCTGGAAGGGTGCGTGCGAATCTTGCGATAAGCAATATAATTATCACAGAAA
>MGXX01000079.1 GCA_001801515.1 Gammaproteobacteria bacterium RIFCSPHIGHO2_12_FULL_38_11 | reverse complement strand
TTGACTTAAAAGTAAGGCGAGAATTTTTGTACCATAGCGAAATGGAATCATCTAAATGTTTCCTGAGCGTGATTTTTTGCTTTGGCTGAACGGCTCAGCCTAATCACATTATCTAACAGTTTACCCCTCAAATTTAATCACATTATGTGATGGACATATAATAAAACCCATCAAAGAACTTGATTAAAGTTCAATGATGGGTTCCTCTTTGGTTACGAAGCTAAAGAGGTGAACAATGTCACATAATTTTTTATTTAATGCAATTTTTCATTCTGTCTTAAACGTCATTGATCGAGATTTGATGGATCAAGCAAAACAGAAAGGATGTCCATTCTGTAAAAATAAACTGCATCGAGCAAATTATCCTCGTAGTCCTGCTGGTATGCCTGCTGAATTTCGTGAGCATTATGATTCACGTTTAAGCTTATGCTGTAGCATTTGTCGTAAGCGTACAACATCACCATCTGTTCGATTCTTTGGTCGTCGCTGGTTTCCTGCACCAATATTCATTTTAATCTGCATACTTCAATGTGGAATCAATGAGCGCCGTCTTTTGCAAATAAAAAAACATTTTGGTATTACTGTTTCGGAAATCACATGGAAACGATGGCGACGCTGGTGGCGTGAAACATTTATGACAACAAAATTTTGGCAGCAGGCAAAAGGTATTGCGCCAATTGATGAAACCACAACTCAAAATATTGCACGCGTGTTGTTTGATTTATTTCTCGGAAATTTAGAAGACAAAATACAACTTTTGCTGCAGTTTTTATCGCCACTCACCGGTGGCGTTTTGCGCGCTGTTTAACGGGAGAAAAAAATACGCAGAGTTTGACACTTTAATCACATAGCCATCACAGGTAGTCTTCAAATCCTTAAAAAATAGCTTAGGTTTGAATACAGATGGACAAAGAAAATAAAATTGATGCTGTGTCACGACAAGCGCTATGGGCGCGATTTCGTTTTGGTATTATTGGCCCGCTATTATCAGCACCGCCTGACAGTGGTGAATTAAAATCTGCATTAACAGCACTGTCAGAAAAGACATGGAAAAATCCAATGACAGGATTACCGTTGAAATTTTCTGTATCAACACTTGAGCGCTGGTTTTATCGTGCAAAACGTGATGCAGATCCAGTGGGTGTGCTGCGCACAAAACGGCGAACTGACGCATCAGTATCACGAAAATTAAATACGCAATTAAAAATCATTTTGCAAAATCAATATCGTGATCATCCTAGCTGGAGTTGTCAGTTACACCTGGATAATTTACGCGCCATTGTGAAGAATACACCTGAATTAGGCGCTGTTCCGTCATACAGCACATTGCATCGACACATGAAAGCGCAGGGGTTACACAAACGCCGTATAGTCAAACGGCGATTTACGGAAGGTGCATTAATCGCACAGGAAAAATTAGAGAATCGCGAAATACGCAGTTTCGAAGTAGATCATGTGCATGGTTTGTGGCATTTGGATTTTCATCATGGCTCACGAAAAATTATTGGTAAAGATGGAAAGTGGTACAAACCATTACTGCTCGCGATATTAGATGATCACTCACGTTTAATTTGTCATGCGCAGTGGTATTTGCATGAAACAGCTGAAGTGCTGGTACATGGCTTTAAACAAGCACTACAGAAACGGGGATTGCCGCGTGCACTGATGTCAGACAATGGATCTGCAATGATGTCTGCTGAATTCACGCAGGGGTTAGAACGTCTTGGCATATTACATCAACCCACATTGCCTTATAGCCCTTATCAAAATGCCAAACAAGAAGTATTTTGGGCACAGGTGGAAGGTCGTTTAATGGCGATGCTTGAAGGGGAAAATGAATTAACGTTGCCATTGATGAATGAAACGCTAATCGCATGGATCGAATTTGAATATCACCGTAAATTCCATTCTGAAATAAATGCAACGCCATTAGATCGATATTTAAATGCTAAAAATGTTGGACGAGCATGCCCAAACACCCTTGTTTTAAATCAATCCTTTTGTGAAGAAGGAAAAAGGAAACAGCGTCGATCAGATGGTACCTTCACAATTAATGGCGCACGCTTTGAAGTACCCAATCACTATCGTCACATGAATGTGCTGCATGTGCGATATGCCAGGTGGGATTTAAGCCACGTACAGATCATTGATCCACACACCAATCACTGCATTGATACGGTATATCCACAAGATAAATCAGCCAACGCAAATGGATTGCGACGTCAATTATCACGCAATGAAAATCTGCATGCTGATAAATCATTAGAAAGAATAAAAGAGTCTTCTGGTATCGCACCATTACTGAAAGATTTAATGGCGCAATATGCAGCAACTGGTTTGCCACCGGCTTATTTACCTAAAAACGAAGAGAAAAAAGAGGAAAACAATGATGAATAAAAAATTATTAGCGCTTTATGGCTTAAAATATAATCCGTTTATGCCAGACGTTCCAACCGACTCCTTGCACATTTATCCCAAATTAGAAAATTTTTGTTGGCGCATCGAAAATAATTTAATCAAGGAGGGTGGATTTGCTTTATTATCGGGTGACCCAGGCACAGGAAAAAGTGTTGCACTGCGATTGTTATCTGAAAGATTGAGTCATATTCGGGATGTGCAAGTGGGTATTCTCACGCACGCATCTGCAAGATTATCTGATTTTTATCGTGAATTAGGAGATATTTTTGGTGTTGCACTTTTTCCACATAATCGTTGGCAATGTTTTAAAAATTTACGTGAGCGATGGTTACAACACATGCAAAGCACGTTGCTGCATCCGGTTTTGTTTATTGATGAAGCGCAAGAAATGCCGGTGTGTGTATTAAATGAATTGCGCTTATTAACGAGCAGCCAATTTGATTCACAAATATTGCTTTCCGTTATATTGGCTGGCGATAAACGGCTAAATGAAAAATTAAGTCGTGATGAGTTATTGCCACTGGGTAGCCGTATTCGTGTACGCTTTAATATCGAGTATGCTGATGCTTCACAATTAATGCAAAGCTTGCAATATTTATTAACATCCGCCGGAAATGCGCGGTTGATGACGCAGGAACTGATGCAAACATTATGTGATCATTCAATGGGAAATTATCGTGCTATGTGCACAATGGCAGGAGAATTACTTGCAACAGCAACGCAACAGGAAAAAACACAGCTGGATGAAAAGTTATTTCTTGAATGCTTTCAAATAAAAGCACCCTCTCGAAAACAAAAACAGATCGTTGATGGAGGTGCGCGTGGATAATCCTATGCTGGTTATAGAAGCCCCGAACTTAGACGATGAAACAGCAGTAAAAGTATTTGGATTTTTGCAACGTTTAGCAGATACTTTTGAAGCCAACTATTATACGCAAATGGAAAGATATTATCGAAAATATAATAATCTCCACTACGCACATAGTTCTAATGAGCATATTAACGAGGCATCTGGTGATCAGCGTGGTTTTGATGACGAAATCCCATTTTAATCAAATTAAATAACGGATCATGATAATAACGCAGCAGAAATGTTGCGTTTTTTTTATGAAAATAGAATTTAAGTAACCATTAATTATTGTGATTAATCGACCATCAAATAGCGTGGTTACACTTGTCAACCCGATGAAATCGTTTCTGAGGCAATAGATTCTTTGAGCAAGTACCAAAGCACTGCAACTGAAAAAAAATTCACGGCATTTGAAAGAAACAATATGGATACTTGTTTAGATTATTTTATTCGCTATGCCAAGGCTAAATCGCATGACAATTAAATTCCAAAAATTAACGCGCACGAATATGCGCGCGCTTATTGAAAATCAAACCATTTCAGAACATGGCATTATTTTCGAGCGTCTAAAAAATGGTGATGGCCGCTTTTTAATTAATATTATGGTGGATGGCAAACGTGTTCATCGAGTGTTGGGTAAAGAATCTGAAGGCGTAACCCGTCAACAAGCGGAAGAATTCGTCGAGAAATTGCGTACCGATGCAAGGCATGATCGTTTGAATTTACCGAAAGGCAGAAAATTAACGCTGTCATTTGAAGAGGCAGCAGAAAAATATCCTGAAAAATTAAAAGAAGAAGGTGGTAAAAATATTTTGAAAAAACGAGAGCAATTAAAATTGCACTTGGTTCCCTTTTTTAAAGATAAGCCGTTATCACAAATTAGCACTTTTGATATTGAGCGATATAAAAAACATCGAGCACTTCAAGCAAAAAATGGAACTATCAATCGTGAGCTCGCTGCTTTATCTCATTTATTAAATAAGGCAGTTGAATGGAAATGGATAGAATTTAAAGCGTGTCAAATTAAACGACTCACGGAAGACCGCGGGCGAATTACGTATTTAGCCGCAGAACAAATTGGAAGCGTGTTGGAATCTGCAAAGACAGATCAGAGTTTTCATATTTATCCGTTTATTATCATTGGACTTGAGACATCGATGCGGCGCATGGAAATATTGTCTATCGAATTAAAAAATATTGATTTGCAAAAACGCGTTATTTTTATTCCGCAAGCAAAGTCCGGTGCGCGTGAACAACCAATAACAAATCGATTGAGTGAGTTTTTAAAATCGCACATTGAGATGATTGGATCAAATCAGCAATGGTTATTTCCTTCGAAGAGATCTGCTTCAACGCATGTGATGAACATTGAAAAAGCGTTTCGACGTGTTGTGGCACGAGCAGGATTGAATCCCAAAGAAATTGTGCGACATACTTTGCGTCACACAGCTATTACGCACTTAGTACAAGCCGGTGTTGATTTACCAACAGTGCAGCGTATTTCTGGTCATAAATCACTGCAAATGGTTGTGCGGTATAGTCATCAAAATGGAAATCATATTCAATCGGCGATGGATAAGCTTGAAAAACAATATGAGCTACAGCAAAATATGCCAGCGAATAACCAACCTACATCAACCAATCGTCTTTTTAAATAATTTCAGCATAATCACGCAATCTACTAACTAGCTTTGGCAGGGATTGCTTTTCTAAAACAGCCAAATATCTTTCAACATCAAACGTCGGATTTTTAAGTCTTTGACGGCAAGTTTTTGCGCAAGCGCAAATAACCGCAGGCCTACTCTCAAACAGTGCAATAATAAAATCATCGGGGTGTTGTGGCTCAATGTCATATTTTTGCAAAATACTTTTTGGAAAATCTTTTAAGTTGAATGTAACAATAACCGACGCTGAACATTTTATTGCTGCGGCTAAAACATGATGATCATCTTTATCAGGCAATTTTAGCGTAGTGGAAATATTTTTAAACTTTTCAACCAGACAATCGCGAACGTTTTCATTCATTAAATCACGAACTTTGATTAATTTCTCACGTGTCAAATCAGGTCTATTTTTCAATAGATTTCTAATCCATTCATCATGAATTTGATTTGACCATTTTGCACGAAATAAATCTGTCACTGCCAATTGCATTAATAAATCACGCAATGGCGCAGGATACAAGACACAAGCATCGTATAGGGCAATTATTTGAGACATTATTCAATACCCTAAATTTAAATCTTGAGATTCTTTGGCAAGTTCATCTAAGGTTTTCATGCGTTGTTCGTCAATATTTTTTTTATAGGCCAAAATATCTTTTGCTAATACCTTACGACGAGTGCCCACTTTTCGATAAGGAATTTTTTTATCATCAAGCAAACCCACCAAATAAGGGCGAGACACATTTAACAAATCTGCTGCTTCTTGTGTTGTAAGCTCAGCATTAACGGCAGTCACCGTCACCGCATTGCCTTCAGCCATTTGCGTTAATATATCAATCAATAGCTTAAATGCAGACAAAGGAACGATAACTGTTTTTTCCTTGCCGTTGACAGCAATATGCATCACAGGCGCATTTTTTTTTGACGTCATTGATGATGCCAAGATACGACTGGATTCTGACGCCAAATCCGTTTCACGTTTATCAGGCATGACAAAGTCGGCTTGTTTCTTCAGGGGCAGCATAATCACGTCTCTTGATGTTTTTCGATAAGAATATCATATTCGAAATAAACGAAATTGTCAAAATATTCGAAACGTTGACTTTTAGCGTATCTGTTATTGATTACACAGGAATTACACAGACTCAAAAAGAGAAACTTGAAAAATCAGCGTAACTGATTGATTTAAATGGTGGGCCCACTAGGACTTGAACCTAGGACCAAAGGATTATGAGTCCTCTGCTCTAACCAACTGAGCTATGAGCCCTAAAATTGCCGCTTCTTTTTCACCCCTTTTGAAAAAGAGGGTCGGTATCGCGCGGCAGCGATGCCGAGGGGATTTTACGCTTAAAACTTATTTTTCACCTTCCTGATCCAAGAAACTCTGCAACTTGTCAGCACGCGTAGGATGACGCAATTTACGCAATGCTTTTGCTTCAATTTGACGAATCCGTTCACGGGTCACATCAAATTGTTTACCCACTTCTTCCAAAGTGTGATCAGTATTCATATCGATACCAAAGCGCATCCGCAGTACTTTCGCTTCGCGAGGCGTTAAACTGGATAATACTTCGCGCATCGCTTCGCGTAAACCAGAAGACGTTGCAAAATCAATCGGCGATTCAATATTCGTGTCTTCAATAAAATCACCCAAACTTGAATCTTCATCTTCACCAATCGGCGTTTCCATAGAAATCGGTTCTTTCGCAATTTTTAATACTTTGCGAATCTTATCTTCCGGCATATCCATATGCTTACTTAATTCTTCAGGTGTGGGCTCCGTGCCCGTTTCCTGCATTAATTGTCGGCTAATACGATTTAATTTATTAATCGTTTCAATCATATGCACTGGAATACGAATAGTACGTGCTTGATCAGCAATCGATCGCGTAATGGCTTGTCGAATCCACCAGGTTGCATAGGTTGAAAATTTATAACCACGACGATATTCAAATTTATCAACCGCTTTCATCAAACCGATATTACCTTCTTGAATTAAATCGAGGAATTGTAATCCACGATTGGTATACTTCTTCGCAATCGAAATAACCAATCGCAAATTCGCTTCTATCATTTCTTTTTTTGCCCGGCGAGATTTTGCTTCACCAATTGAAACACGCCGATTAATTTCTTTAATTTCAGGTATCAATAAATTACTGGTTTCTTCAATCAACGCTAATTTTTTTTGCGCACGCTGAATTTCTTTTTTAAAATTAGCCAATGTTTTCATTTTTGGATTGGCTTTTACATAAGTTTCAACCCATTTTAAATTGGATTCATTGCCCGTAAACGCATGAACAAACTCTTTACGCACCATTTTTGCATCAATAACACAGTGTCGCATCACAATACGTTCTTGTTCGCGTGTTTCACGTAATAAATTACGTAGCTTCATCGTTTGACGCATGAATTGCTTAATAGATAACTTAAATTTCGAATAATGTTCGGAAACCGCATCACGATATTTCGCTGTTGTTTTATGTTGCTTACCGTATTTTTTAATCGCGGCAGTGTATTTTTCAAATAAGCTTTCAAGTATTGCCATTTGTTCGGCAGTGTAGATAGGATCAGGTCCACCATCACCAAAAGCATCTTCATCATCATCAGCACCCGCAGCAACAATTTCTTCATCTTCTTTATCTTTATTTTTTTCTTCTTCATCATCCTCTTCATCAACTTTCACTTTTGCCTTTGCTTTTGCAGCGGCTGCAATGACCGCCAATTCTGCCTCTTCTGCAATCGCTGCCAATTCAAGTTCTTTTTCTTTTGCTAATTTGGCAGCGGCAACAATTTGCGCTTTCGCTGCAGTTTCTTCTTCTGTTTCAAAATAACCCGCAATAATATCGCTCAAGCGACCTTCAAGCGCTACGATTTTATGATAACGCTTAATAAATGATTCAATAATTTCAGGATAATAAAGCAAAGCGCCCATCACTTGACGAATGCCTATTTCGATGCGTTTCGCAATTTCAATCTCACCTTCGCGGGTCAGCAATTCAACGCTACCCATTTCACGCATATACATGCGCACGGGATCTGTTGTGCGATTTTCTGTTGCAATGGCTTCGATGACTTCTGTAATTTCTTCATCATCATCGTCACTATTATCCAATAAAAGCTCATCGTTATCAGGTGGTACTTCATAAACACGAATACCCATTTCATTTAAACGATCAATAATGCTTTCTAATTGATTAGGATCAACAAAATCTGCTGGCAGTAAATTTAATAAATCTTCATGGGTGAGGTAGCCTTTTCGCTTTGCTTCTTGCGTCAACGCATTAAAGCCGGAATTTCCAGTGGAGATGGGCTGTGATAACTGAGGAGAAACGATAATTTTTGATGCCATGGAAACTTAACTCACTGATTATTCGTGCTGTTTTATAAACCCAGTATTTTAACGCTTGAGTTAGTATTAGGCCAGCGTTTTATTAATGTTTGTTAATGCAAGTGATCAGCTGTAGGAAATCAGGGGTTGAAACCAAAATTCAACTTGTCATTCAAACGCAACATTATACCGATCCCTGATCCTCGATCCCCAACCCCCTGCTCGCCTGTTTTTTCGCCAACAATAATTGCAAGAGCTGTTTTTCATCCAAACTTAATTCATTTTGCTTTGCTTTCGCAATCAAAACAGATAACTGATACGCCTGATCTTGTTCATGCAGTCGCTGCAAAGCGCCAACAAATTCAGCAACGTACCCATCGACTGGAATTTTCAAGGGAAATGAAGCCAGTTTGGCCAACAATGAACGTTCAGCCAGGTCATCAATATCTTCTAATAATTCACCCAAATGACGATACGCATTTTTTTTGCAGCGTTCAATTAAACTCAGCAACAACATTTTCCCTTGCGTCTTTTCGCTGTGATTAAAAGCCAACACATGAGATGCTTCCGCTGCTAATGAAGGTTGTTGCAACAGTAATTGAATAGCAATTTTTGCGGGATTTAATTTTGTGTATGAACGGCGCGGCACTACAATTGGCACTGGTATATTCGCCGTATTTGTTTTACTCGAGAATTGAGTAATATCCGCACGTTTAACCTTTAATTTATCCGCCAATTGATCTAACAATAAATTTCGATAAATGCCTTCGGGCATTGTATTAATATGCTCATTAGCCGTTTTTGCAAACGCGGCTTTTCCGGCAATCGAATCACTGGGAAATTCTTTTTCCAATTCATCAAAAAATACCGTCGGCAATGCAATGGCGCTATCAATTAATTTTTCAAAGGCCTCTTGTCCAATTTTTTTCACCAAGCTATCCGGGTCTTCGCTTTGCGGTAAAAATAAAAAACGAATATTTAATCCATCACGCAATAAAGGCAAGCTAAACAATAATGCTTTCCAGGCTGCCTTTTGGCCTGCATTGTCGCCATCAAAACAAAAAACAATATCAGATGTATACCGCAATAATAATTGAACATGTTTGCTGTTCAATGCCGTTCCCAATGTAGCAACTGCATAATTTATATTATGCTGTGCTAAAGAAATAACATCTAAATAGCCTTCAACAACCAAAGCTTTGCTTAATTTTCGATGATGCTGACACACTTCATATAAACCATACAACGTCTGATTCTTGTGAAAAACAGGTGTTTCGGGTGAATTTAAATATTTTGGGATGTCATTGGCGAGTGTACGCCCACCAAAACCAATAGTGCGTCCACGCACATCACGAATAGGGAATAAAATGCGATCACGAAAACGATCATAATGGCGAGCGTCTTTGGGAATTAACAATCCAGCTGTTGTTAGTAATTCACGCTCGGATTTATTTTTTCCTAAGGCCTGAGATAAAAATTCCCACGCATTCGGCGCATACCCTACACCAAATTCTTTTGCAATTGTACCCGTTAATCCGCGATTTTTTAAATAATCAATGGCCGTTTGTGATTTTTTCAATTCTTTTTCATAAAGAACTTGCGCATTATAAAGTAATGTATAAAGCACTTCATTTTGTGATGTTTCCGAATTCCCTGCTTCTAAAGGTACAGTCATACCCAGCTGATTCGCCAAATCTGTTACAGCATCGACAAACGACAAATGGTCATATTCCATTAAAAAGCCAATGGCATTGCCATGTGCACCGCAGCCAAAACAATAATAGAATTGTTTTGATTGGCTGACGGAAAATGACGGTGTCTTTTCAGAATGAAAGGGACAACAGGCGGTATGCGTAGAGCCGCGTTTCTTTAATTCAAGGCGACTACCTATGACCGTAACAATGTCTGTACGGGCGACGACATCTTGGATGAATGGTTTGGGGATAAGGTTTTTCATGGGGATAGTGTAGCCGATTTTGGCATGGTATGGTTAATGTTCCATATCTTAACCCGTTATGCAAATTTTAATACAGTCAGCTATTGGATATTGTGATTTTTGAAGCCGAACAACATTTTCAAGATACTTAAAAATATTTTCATAGCACTCCATAAGAATTTTCCCATCGATGAAGAAAGATATGAGTTGATAGTTGATAACAATGTCTGATTGAAAACCATTGGCATCAAATACTCTGATGGAATCGACAATATTGTTAATTAATTGAAAATGCATTAACTTTTTGCTTGCAGCCAATTCGATTAATAAAGGACCTGCTTTCAATTGCCTAAGTTGATGAAGGGTTTCTTGCATGTTTTGATCTATACTTCGATTATACATTTGAAATTGTATTTCTAAAAATTCAGTCAAATTTCCTTCAAGAATTTCAGGATTAATTTTCCAATAATGCTTATCAGAATCTTCACTGTGCTGGTAATAATCAATGTTTATTTCTTCTTTTAATTTATTAATAATGATATCTGTTGTTATTTTTTTGTTTAAGATTCTTTTCTTATCAAGAAGAATATTTTGCACGATTCCTACAGCTAAATAAGTTCCCATAATCTAATCCTATTTTTGTTTAGTGATGTAATCACACGAAATTCTGCGCAGCACGCCATTCTCAACTGTACTAAAAGTTTTAACGATATAATTTTACAGTATTCTTCAAGCTCACGCTGTTTTTTTATAATATTTAGAAACATGCACGAAATAACATTTCAAAATCCATGCGCTACAAGCTATTCGTTAGTATCGTATAAATTACGCGTTTTCTATACGATAGTATCGTATATGACGCCATTCTCAACTTTTACAGTAACCATTAACAGTGCCAATGGAAGCGAGAGCGCAAGCGACCGCGAAACTTGCGCGCTCAATAGGTTTTTTCATGATTGGACAGGTACGGACAAACCTCTGATAAGATACAGCGCTACTGTGCATGCAAGTTTCGCGGTCGCTTGCGCTCTCGCTTCCATTGGCCTCGAATAAAAATGCTTAAATTGTTTAACTTTTAATGCGGGAGCCCTGCATAAGACTTTCCACATAAGACTTTCCAACTTAATATTTCTTTAACATACATCAGGTACAATTGTGGTAATTTCTTGCTAAATATAACCTAAATGAGGCTGAAAATGAGACCGGATTCTAAACAAGGGAAAGATTTTGGTGATTTGTATAACCGCAATCTAAATGGTGCATACTATGATGATTGGGCCGCCGTTCCTGCCCTTATATTTTTTCCCGTCACTCTCCTAGGCGCGTTGGCCAAAACCACAGCTGACTACAATACAAGAAAAGAAATATCTGCTGAAGATATCACAGCATTAATTACGAGAATCGACAACGCACCTTCTGAAGAATTCGCACAACTTTGTGAAGAAATACTAAAACTTTCGCCTAAATCAAGGGGTAGCCAAGCGCTAAAGAAAATTTTAGAAAGCGATTTTGTAGCTCAAGAGAAAATTAAGCAATTTCATTCCCTTCAGTTCGCATTAAATGGAAAATTTATGACGGCAAAGATTGCAGCAAATTCATCGTACGCAGGATTATCACCAGCAGAAATTGAAGCTACGAAAAAAGAAATAATCGGAGATGAATCAGAAAACCTTAAAAAAATGCAAGAAGCAGCTGAAACAGTGAAAAAAAATGCTGTTAAAGCATTCTTGCTGGATAGCGCAAATTGCGGTAAAGCAACGCAGCATGCTATTAGAAACTTTTTTAATTGTATAGGTCTAAAAAATGCCCTGAATTCATTAGTCGAAAGTTTTCCAAAAATATCAATGATATACAGCAAAACAGAGGCAAGCATACTGTCCTCCCTCTTAAAAATAATTACTGACACTAAGGATTTTGAAATACTGATAAAATTACTGCCACTACTGGAACCCACTTTCAATTTTTTATTAAACATTAATTCATTACCTGAGACACTCAACTCAGAAAATAGAAATGCGACGGTTGACATTAGAAATACGGTAAAAACAGCGTACAATTCTTTCGAAGAAGCTGTTAAGCCGCTCGATCCAACAACAAAAAAATTACTGAAGGATTTTATTGTGGCGATGAATAATTGCTGCAAAGCCCTACACCCTCGACTTGTTTTTTCGGAACCCGTAATAGCCCACGAGCCTACTAAAAAAATTAATTGGGCTTTCTGGGAGAAAAAAGGTCCTAATAAGCCAGAAGACGCTGGATTAGAGATGCACGAAGCATTAAGAATGCAAAGTAATCATCATAACATTTAACCCCCTATGCGCCTTCACGGGCAAAGTTGAGCCGCGCGTGAAGCTCGCATCTAAACCCCATGATGGGTTTTAAAAAAGCAATTAAGTACAACGATCGATAATTTTGAAAATGCAATGCGAGCGCAACAAGCGTTGCAAACATGTTTGCGCTGCATGAAAATATTGCAATGCATCATTCTTCGCATCACTTGTTCCGCTTTTGCACTTTTCAAGATTATCGGATGCTAAAAAATATGCTTTTATCAATAATGTCGCACGTTATACAACGCTCCGCGCGTGTCTCCACTTCAAGCCCATCACATTTTTAAGCTTGTATAGATACCCATGTTTGAAAAAAGTGGTAGTGGTGCCAGGCTATGCCTTTTTGTTTATCACCAAATAAACAAATGTCGATTTGGTGATAACACACGGCGATTTCACCAAAGTTTATAAACTGAACAGTTCGAACGAAAATTCTGAGATGATTTTAAGATAAATAATGGACAGAAAAGAAAAAATAGTTTA
>MGXX01000078.1:18648-24404 GCA_001801515.1 Gammaproteobacteria bacterium RIFCSPHIGHO2_12_FULL_38_11 | reverse complement strand
TTAATTTGTCCCATTGCGATGGAAGATGGTTTACGTTTTGCGATTCGTGAAGGTGGCCGTACTGTTGGTGCGGGCGTGGTTGCAAAGATTATACAATAATCAAGGATCGGTAAATATAAATCGATATTTGATAGCAGATAACTTTTATTGCGAAGCGAAATAATAAAAACAGAGAAAAATTGTAAATAGAAAACAAAGGTAGCAACCCAATGGCAATCGTAAACAACAATCAGAAAATCAGAATTCGCTTAAAAGCGTTTGATCATAAGTTAATTGACCGTTCGACTAAAGAAATTGTCAATACAGCAAAGCGTACTGGCGCTCGGATTAAAGGACCGATTCCATTACCAACTAAAATTGAAAGATACACAGTATTGGTTTCTCCGCATGTAGATAAACATGCAAGAGATCAATATGAAATTAGAACGCATAAACGGGTGGTTGTGATTTTGCAACCCACAGATAAAACAGTTGACGCGTTGATGAAGCTGGATTTGGCAGCTGGCGTTGATGTTCAAATTAGCGTGGAGTAAATTGTTTGCGTGCTCCGAGCGTTAGCGAGTGGAAGCTACGAAGCAAGTAATAAATAAAAGTAATAAACAAAAGCAAAACCAACCACCTGAATTAAGAGAGAGTAGAGCAATGTCATTAGGTTTAGTAGGTCAAAAACGAGGTATGACTCGCGTATTTACGGATGCGGGTGAATCTATTCCTGTTACTGTAATTGAAATTATTCCCAATCGCGTGACACAAATTAAAAATAACGAAATTGATGGATATTCTGCTGTACAAATTACAACTGGAAGCAAAAAACCATCGCGTGTTAATAAAGCGATGGCGGGACATTTTGCAAAAGCAGGTGTTGAAGCGGGAAATATAATTCGCGAATTTCGTGTTGATGCTTCGACATTGTCAAATATTAAATTGGGCGATTCTTTATCAGTAGACCTATTCAAAGAAGGTCAAATGGTAGACGTGCAGGGCGTGACAAAAGGTAAGGGTTTTGCTGGTGTAATTAAACGCCATCATTTCACAATGCAGGATGCAACACACGGTAACTCACTATCTCATCGAGCGCATGGTTCAACTGGTCAGCGTCAAACACCGGGTCGTGTATTTAAAGGAAAAAAGATGGCGGGGCATTTGGGTAATGATAATCGTAGCGCGATTAATCAAAAAGTAATTCAAGTAAATAAAGAACTTAATTATGTGTTAGTGATGGGCGCTATTCCAGGTGCAAAAAGTGGGTATGTTGTTTTAAAGCCAACAGTAAAATAATACAGAAGTCTTGGCATAGGACAAGGCGTGATTTTTAGGGGTAGCGTAATGAAAATATTGGTAAATGGCGGTTCTGAGGTGGAACTTTCAGATGAGATTTTTGCTTGTGAATACAATGAAGGCTTAGTTCATCAGCTCGTTACTGCTTATATGGCAGCGGGACGTCAAGGTTCTAAAGCTCAAAAAACGCGTGCAGAAGTACGTGGCGGCGGTAAGAAACCTTGGAAGCAAAAAGGGACAGGTCAAGCACGTGCAGGAACTACACGCGGCCCAATTTGGCGAGGTGGTGGTGTTACTTTTGCCGCAAAACCACGTGATTTTACAAAAAAATTGAATAAAAAAATGTATCGTAAAGGACTTAAAATTATTTTATCTGAATTGATTCGTCAGGATCGATTTATGCTAACAAATACGATAGACTTGCCGGCTCCCAAAACAAAGGATTTAGTCAGTCTTTTGAAAGGCATGAAATTGGATCAAGTTTTAATTGTGGATACAGGTGAAAATGACAATCTTTACCTTGCATCACGTAATTTACATGGCATAGCCGTTTGTGATTACTCGCAGGTCGACCCAGTAAGCTTGCTTTCATTTGAGAAAGTATTGTTTACGGTAGATGCATTGCAAAAGCTTGAAGGCGAGTTAAATTAAAAGAGTAAAGCATTATGAAAAAAGAAAAATTACTAAAAATATTGTTAGCGCCGCATCTTTCAGAAAAGACAGCTGCAATTTCTGGTCAATATGTTTTTCAAGTTGCAAAATCTGCAAATAAATTAGATATCAAAGCAGCGGTAGAAGAACTTTTTAAGGTAACTGTGAAAGCGGTAAATGTAATTAATATTAAAGGCGCAAATGCAATTAAGATGGGTCGTAAAACTGGGCGATATGCTTCTTGGAAAAAAGCGTATGTTGTCTTGAATGCAGGACAAGAAATCCAACTTTCTTAAAAGAACAGAAGCGCTGACGTGAGTTGGTGCGTGATTTGCATAGCAAATCTTTATTATCGGAGTATTAATACAATGGCTTTAGTTAAATCAAAACCAACATCAGCTGGTCGTCGGTTTGTTATAAAGGTAGTGAGTTCAGAGTTACATAAGGGTAAACCTCATGCCGCATTGCTTTTACCAAAGACACGCAGCAGTGGCCGTAATAATGCTGGTCGTATTACTATGGATCGTCGTGGTGGTGGGCATAAACAACATCATCGTATTGTTGATTTTAAACGGAGTAAAGATGGCATTCCAGCGCGTGTAGAACGTTTGGAATACGATCCTAATCGCAGTGCGCATTTAGCATTATTGCTGTACGCGGATGGTGAAAGGCGCTATATTATCGCTCCCAAAGGGTTAACGGCTGGTGATGAGGTCGTTTCAGGCGATAATGCGCCAATCAAAGCGGGCAACACATTATCCTTGCAAAATATTCCGTTGGGCTCAACGGTGCATTGCATTGAGTTAAAACCAGGTAAGGGTGCTCAAATGATTCGCGCCGCTGGTACATCAGCGCAATTAGCGGCAAAAGAAAGTCTTTATGCGATTTTGCGAATGCGTTCTGGTGAAATGCGGAAGGTATTGATTGATTGTCGAGCGACAATTGGAGAAGTTTGCAATTCTGAACATAATTTGCGTTCTCTAGGTAAAGCCGGTGCAAACCGATGGCGTGGTGTTCGACCTACGGTTCGCGGTGTTGCAATGAACCCTGTCGATCATCCACATGGTGGTGGTGAAGGTAAGACATCCGGTGGGCGTCATCCAGTAAGTCGATCTGGCGTACCAACGAAGGGTTATAAAACGAGAAAAAATAAGATTACGAGCAAAATGATTATTCGTGATCGACGTAAAAAATAATGTGAGGGGGATTAGTAATCGCGAGTCTGGAATCAGTAAAAGGGATACTTTTCTGATTTCTGATTTTTGATTCCTGATTCCTGGGTTGGTAGGTAGGTACTCCATGAGTAACTATTTAAATTAATGAGGAAAAACAGTGCCAAGATCAGTGAAAAAAGGTCCTTTTGTAGATGTAGGTCTGCGAAAAAAGGTTTCTAAAGCGCAAAAAGAAGGCTCAAAACGTCCGATTATTACTTGGTCAAGACGCTCAATGGTTGTACCTGAAATGATTGGTTTAACAATTGCCATTCATAATGGTAAAGCGCATGTGCCAGTATATGTTAGCGAAAATATGGTTGGCCATAAATTAGGTGAATTCGCAGTTACGCGAACATTCCGTGCACACTCAGGTGATCGCAAAACGAAAGAGGCGGCTGAAGCTGCAGAAAAAGTTAATAAAAAGTAATATAAGCACGCACGCGTAAATCTGTCACTCAAGTAGGCGCGTAGCATAATAAGTATTTGTGAGGATTTTTTGATGGAAGTATCAGCTAAATTGTTACGTGCCGGAACAGCAGCACAAAAGGCACGTTTGGTTTGCGACCAAATTCGTGGAAAAACTGCCGAGGCTGCAGTTGAGCTATTGAAATTCAGTCCAAAAAAAGCAGCAAAATTGGTTAAAAAAGTTGTTGATTCAGCGATTGCAAATGCAGCGGAAAATGAAGGTGTGGATCTTGATGATTTATTTGTAAAAACTATTTTTGTTGATGAGGGTCCTGTAATGAAGCGTTTTCACGCGCGCGCACGTGGACGTGGAAATCAGATTTTAAAGAGAAGCTGTCACATTACTGTCACAGTAGCAAATATGTAATTGTCTAAGTTATTTCGTACATGTTCCCAAGTTATTTGGGTTTTTATTGAGAATTTTGGAGTATAAATAATGGGTCAAAAAGTCAATCCAACTGGTATAAGACTTGGGATTACTGAATCGTGGAAATCGATGTGGTTTGCGCACAGTGAATATGCAAATTATCTCAATGCTGATTTGCAGGTGCGTAAATATTTGATCGAAAAATTAGCTGGTGCATCGGTTTCTCGTATTCAGATTGATAGACCTGCGCGAAATGCAAAAATTGCAATTCATTCAGCGCGCCCTGGCGTTATTATTGGTAAAAAAGGAAGTGACGTTGATACATTGCGTAAAGCAGTTTCTAGAATTATGAATGTTCCCGTTCATATTACAATTGAAGAAATTCGCAAACCTGAATTAGATGCAAAGTTAGTTGCAGAAAGTGTTGCGCAGCAATTAGAAAGGCGTATTATGTTCCGCCGTGCTATGAAAAAAGCAATGCAAACAACGATTCGCCATGGTGCTCAAGGTATTAAGGTGATGTTAAGTGGTCGTTTGGGCGGTGCAGAAATTGCACGTACAGAATGGGCTAGAGAAGGACGTGTACCATTACATACTTTCCGTGCAGATATTGATTATGCAACAGCTATTGCCAAAACAACATACGGAATTATTGGGGTGAAGGTTTGGATTTTTAAAGGTGAAATTCAACCGGGTGAAACTGTGCAAGATGAAGCGACTTCCGCTGAGGCAACTGATAAAAAGTGATCTGTGTCAACATGGGTGAGTGTCAGCTCCGACACTGATCGCTGACACTAAAATCTACGAAGCATATAGTTGCTTTGAAAAAGTAGTTTAAAGTATCGAGATTGAGGAAGTATTGAAATGCTACAACCTAAAGCAAGAAAGTATAGAAAAGCATTCAAAGGTAGAAACCGTGGTAATGCTACGAGCGGCAACACGGTAGCTTTTGGTGAATATGGATTGAAATCAACAGAACGTGGCCGAATTACCGCGCGTCAAATTGAGGCTGCTCGAAGAGCTATTTCACGTCATATAAAGCGTGGCGGAAAAGTAATGATTCGAATCTTCCCTGATAAACCAATCAGTAAGAAACCACTTGAAGTACGTCAAGGTAAAGGTAAAGGTAATGTGGAATATTGGGTAGCTGAAGTAAAACCAGGTTGCGTTATGTTTGAGCTTGAAGGTATTCCAAAAGAGGTAGCTGTTGAGGCTTTTGCGTTGGCAGCTGCGAAATTACCATTAAAATCGGTATTTATACAAAGAGCGGTGATGTGATCATGAGCGTAGCAGAATTAAAAACTAAATCTAAGGCTGAATTAAATGTTCTTTTGATTGAAAAATTACAAGAACAATTTCAATTAAGAATGCAAAAAGGTGTCTCTGAATCTCCAAAGACACATTTGTTTAAGCAAGTGCGCAAAGAAATTGCGCGTATAAAGACTTTTTTAGGATAACTCAAGGCCGCGAGGAAAGCCTCAGAGCCCCGAGCGTAAGCGAGCGGAAGCTACAAGCGAGTATTTTTAATTTTATAATATACTAGCTAGAATTTTTAAATTTTAAGTAGCGTGTTTAACAATATCATTTGGTTGAAAATAATGACTGAAGAAACAAAAAAAGTAGTACGTACTTTAACAGGTGTTGTAGTCAGTGACAAAATGCATAAAAGTGCAACAGTTTTGATTGAACATCGTGTGAAGCATTTAAAATATGAAAAATTTGTGAAGCGTTCCTCTAAGCTTCATATTCACGATGAAGATAATGTTTGCCGCGTGGGCGAC
>MGXX01000078.1:5277-18621 GCA_001801515.1 Gammaproteobacteria bacterium RIFCSPHIGHO2_12_FULL_38_11 | reverse complement strand
AAGGCATCTCAATAAGCCAGTGAATTTAGCACAGAGGCACGCACGTAACCGAGCGTAGTCAGTGAAGTAAGTGCGTAATGATAGAGGGGATTTTTATGATACAAGTACAAACCGTACTCGAAGTAGCAGACAACAGCGGTGCACGTAAAGTGCAATGTATCAAAGTATTGGGCGGCTCGAAAAGACGTTACGCTTATGTAGGCGATGTGATTAAAGTCAGCGTAAAAGAAGCGATTCCGCGCGGTAAAGTGAAAAAGGGCGAAGTGATGGATGCAGTAGTCGTGCGTACCTGTCATGGTGTGCGTCGTGCTGATGGTTCTGTTATTCGTTTTGATACCAACGCAGTGGTAATTTTAAATAGCCAAGGGCAGCCTATTGGAACACGTATTTTTGGACCGGTAACACGCGAATTACGCTCGACCAGCTTTATGAAAATTGTTTCATTGGCGCTTGAAGTTTTATAACGCTGACAGTAACTGTGTTAATGATAAAGTGAGATTGTATGAAAAAAATTAAAAAAGGCGACAAGGTTGTTGTGTTGACAGGTAAGGATCGTGGACGTTCAGGAACGATTATTAAGGTGCTTGCTGATGATCGCGCGTTGGTTGAAGGTATTAACCTTGTGAAAAAAAACGTGAAGCCTAATCCTAATACTAGAACACAGGGTGGTATTGTTGAAAAAGAATCATCAATTCACTTGTCGAATATTGCTTTATTAAATCCAGCAACAAATAAAGCAGATAAGGTTGGTTTTAAAATGATTGAACCAAAAGTAGCGGGTGAAAAAGCTAAAAAAGCCCGATATTTTAAATCAAATAATGAGTTGGTAGACGCAGAACCTCGAGCGTAACTACGAAGCAAATACTTAAATTTTATAAAGTATTAACTAAAGAATTTTAAGAGATTAAAAATGAAACCAGAATTACAAAAACAGTATTTTGACTCGGTAACTAAGCAACTTCAAAAAGAGTTTGCTTATAAAAGCATTATGCAAGTTCCAAGAATTTCAAAAATCACTTTAAATATGGGTGTGGGTGAAACTGTCGATGATAAAAAAGTTATGAATTTTGCCCTGGATGATATGACTAAAATTGCCGGACAAAAGCCTGTAATTACACTTTCTAAGAAATCTATTGCGGGTTTTAAAATTCGTGATAATTATCCGATTGGTTGCAAGGTTACTTTACGTCGTCAAAAAATGTATGAATTTTTGCAACGTCTGATTTCAATTGCAATACCGCGTATTCGTGATTTTCGGGGATTTTCTGCAAAGGCGTTTGATGGTCGTGGAAATTATAGTTTAGGTGTTAAGGAGCAAATTGTATTTCCAGAAATTCAATATGATAAAATTGATAAAATACGCGGCATGGATATTACGATTACAACAACAGCAAAAACAGATGCAGAAGCGCGCGCTTTATTGAAGGCGTTTGGATTTCCGTTAAAATAAAATCGAAGTGTTCAGGTTAGTGAATGTAAAATTTATAATAAGCTCTTGAAGAAATAATTGAGGAAGAAAAATGGCAAAAACAAGTATAATGATACGAAATAAGAGAAGAAAAGAACTTTCTCAACGTATGAAATCTGCAAGAGAAGCATTGAAAGAAACAATACGTACTGATGAAGAGAATCGTGATGATGCAATTGATAAATTACAAAAACGACGTCGTAATGAATGTTCGATTCGCGTTCGTAATCGCTGCAGACAATGTGGCAGAAGTCGTGGTACGTTGAAACGCTTTGGTTTATGTCGTATTCATTTGCGTGAAGCGGCAATGCGTGGTGATGTGCCTGGTTTGAGAAAAGCAAGCTGGTAATCAGCGACGCTCAGTTGCCCGAGCTCAGAGCTCAGAGCCCCGAGCGTAAGCGAGTGGAAAGCTACGAAGCCTGTAATGTGTGTTACGACATACTTGCTAAAGCTAAAGCTAAAGCCAAAGCCAAAGCCAAAGCTAAAGCTAAAGAATTTTATGTTGAGTAATTTAGATAACGAGAGAAATTATGAGTATTCAAGATCCCATAGCAGACATGCTAATAAGAATTAAAAACGCGCAAGCTGTTTCGAAAAAAAATGTAGGCATGCCAAAGTCAAAAATTAAAATTGCGATTGCAAAAGTATTGGAAGATGAAGGATATATTTTGGGCTTTTCTGAAGCTGAAAAAGACGGTAATCCTTGGATGACAATTGATTTGAAATATTATGAAGGTCAATCTGTTATTAAACGTATGCAAAGAGTAAGTCGTTCGAGTTTACGTGTGTATTCTCCGAAAGGTGATTTACCTGATGTTGATAATGGCTTAGGTATTGCTATTGTTTCTACATCCAAAGGTGTTATGACTGCACATTCAGCTTTTCAAATAGGTTTGGGCGGCGAAGTTTTGTGTATTGTGAGCTAGGAGAATTCGGATGACGAGTCGAGTCGCGAAAAACGCTGTCAAAATTCCAGCTGGTGTGGATATTAAGATTGCAGGCCAAGATATTTTGGTGAAGGGTAAATTGGGAGAGCTGAAGGAAGTGTCTTCTGCTTTAGTTAAAATTGTGCAGAGCGATGGTGAAATTAAAATTTCTGCTGCAAATGATTCTACAGAATCCGATGCGCTAGCAGGAACTACGCGCGCTATTATGCAAAATATGGTTACGGGTGTATCAACCGGTTTTACAAAGAAGTTAGTCATGGTTGGCGTCGGATATCGTGCGAAAGTCCAAGGTAATTCATTGGATATTTCTGTTGGATTATCACACCCAATGGTAATGGTTATGCCAAAAGGCGTTTCAGTTGATTGCCCAACTAACACGGAAATTGTACTTAAAGGTGCTGATAAACAGTTGGTTTGTCAGGTTGCGGCAAATATTCGTTCAGTACGTCCTCCTGAGCCTTATAAAGGTAAAGGAATTCGTTATGAAAATGAGCAAATATCACTCAAAGAGGGTAAGAAGAAGTAATGACAACGCTAAACAAAGAAGCTTCAAGAATTCGCAGAGCGGGTCGTACCCGACACAATATTCGTCGATTGGGTGTCAATCGATTGAGTGTTTTTCGTTCTGCTAATCACATTTATGCACAAGTGTTTACTTCTTGTGGATCACGTGTTTTAGCATCAGCTTCAACGCTTGACAAAGAAATCCAGTCTGCTAGCCCACATTGCGGTAACGCAAAGGCTGCAGCGATGACGGGGGCTTTACTGGCAAAACGCTGTAAAGATGCAGGTATTGTAAAGCTGGCGTTTGATCGTTCAGGGTATCGCTATCATGGTCGTGTGAAAGCGTTGGCTGACGCCGCTCGTGAAGGTGGCATTGAATTTTAATTCCAATATTTATTTGAAGGCATACAGTTTATGGCAGCACCAATGACAACAGATTCATCCGCTCAAACAGATGGCATTATTGATAAATTAATTAACGTAAGACGAACCGTCAAAGTGGTTAAGGGCGGACGCGTTTTCAGTTTCGCTGCGTTGGTAGTGGTTGGTGATGGCCAAGGCAAGGTCGGTTTCGGTCAGGGCAAGGCAAAAGAAGTGCCTGTTGCGATTCAAAAAGCGACTGATTCAGCACGTCGTAATATGATTCAAATACAGCTAAGCGGCACGACGTTATATCATGAAGTTCGTTCACGCCACGGTGCAAGTAAGGTTTTAATGCTACCAGCCTCTGAAGGTACTGGAATTATTGCAGGCGGTGCAATGCGCGCTGTTTTTGAAGTAATGGGCATACAAAATGTCTTGGCTAAAAATGTGGGTTCGACAAATCCTGTTAACGTCGTTCGTGCAACATTAAATGGATTAACAAATATGTTAACACCTGAACACGTTGCAAGAAAACGCGGAAAATCAGTTAAAGAATTATTACGGAAATCTGAATAGCTCAGAGCCCCGAGCGTCAGCGAGTGGAAGTTGTGAAGCAATGACCCACTACTGATTTTAAATTTGAACGAAGGTACGAAACAATGACAAAAGATAAAAAATCTTTAGATAAAAAACTAAAAGTAACACAAATCTTGAGCGCATTTGGTAGAAAGCCAAATCACGCGAAATGTGTTAAAGGACTTGGACTTCGTCGTATTCGTGATTCTGTCGAGGTGTTAAATACACCTGCTAATCTTGGCATGATAAACAAAGTCTCTTATCTATTAAAAGTTGAGGAAGTGTGACATGCAATTAAATACAATTAAACCTGCTTTTGGTTCAACTCGCCCTGCGAAACGTTTAGGTCGTGGTGTCGGTTCTGGTTTAGGTAAAACTGCAGGTCGGGGGCATAAGGGTCAACATGCTCGAGCTGGTAATTCGCATAAACCGGGTTTTGAAGGTGGCCAAATGCCATTGCAACGTCGTTTACCAAAGTTTGGCTTTGTTTCTCGCAAAGCATTGGTATCTGCTGAAATTCGTTTAGGTGAATTAAATAAAATTGACAGTGACATAGTTGATTTAATCACGCTAAAAAATGCAAATTTGATTGCAGCCACCGTAAAATTTGTAAAGGTATTTGCCTCTGGTGAAATTAAAAAGCCAATGAAATTTCATGGCATTAATGTAACAGCGGGTGCGAAAAAAGCAATTGAAGCGGCTGGCGGAACAGTGCAATAAGGCATATAGCAAAGAAGTACAGACGTGCGAGCGATGGCGGGCAAGCAAGTGCGCAAGGGTGATTGAATGAGAAGTGCAAAACTAGGAACTGGCTTACAATCTGGTGGATTGTCAGAACTAAAGCGAAGATTGATGTTTGTGTTAATAGGCATTATTGTTTTTCGACTTGGTTCTTATATTCCTGTGCCGGGTTTAGATCCTAATGCTATTTCGCATTTATTTCAGCAAAATGAAAACGGAATATTAGGCATGTTTAACATGTTTTCCGGCGGTGCATTAAGTAGAATGACTATTTTTGCACTGGGCATTATGCCTTATATTTCAGCGTCGATTATCGTGCAAATGTATAGTACGGTGTCGCCGAGATTAATTCAGATTAAAAAAGAAGGTGAAGCGGGACGTCGTAAAATTAATCAGTATACACGTTACTTAACGCTAGGGCTTTCCTTGATGCAAGCCTTTTTTATAACGCGATGGTTGGTTGATAGTCATACTGCAATTAACCCCAATTTTACTTTTTATTTTGTAGCAATTATCACATTAGTTACTGGCACCATGTTTATCATGTGGTTGGGTGAGCAAATGACAGAGAGAGGTGTTGGTAACGGCATTTCACTTATTATTTTTTCAGGTATTGTCGCGCGTTTTCCGTCAGCTATTGGCGAAGTGATGAACCAAGTTCGACAAGGCCAGATGCAAGTGATTACATTGATTTTGCTGGTTGTTGTCGTTACTGCTGTTACCTTAGTTGTTGTTTATTTTGAGCGAGCACAACGGCGAATTACGATTAATTATGCTAAAAGACAACAGGGCAATAAACTATATGCGGCGCAAACAAGTCATTTGCCGTTAAAAATTAATATGGCAGGTGTAATTCCCCCTATTTTTGCGCAGGCGATTATTTTATTTCCAGGAGCGATAGCGAAATTCATCGGTACAGCAAAAGGCTTTGCTTGGTTAAACGCATTTTCGCTGGCAATGTCATTTGGTCAGCCTGCCTATATGATTGTGTTTGCTTTTACAGTGATTTTTTTCAGTTTCTTTTATACGGCGTTGGTTTTTAATCCTAAAGAAACAGCAGATAATTTGAAGCAACAGGGAGCTTTTATTTCAGGAATTCGCCCTGGTGAGCAAACAGCAAATTATATAGATACAATTATGACGCGACTGACCTTGGTTGGTTCTATTTATTTGGCATTGGTTGCCTTATTACCGCAGTTTTTGATTGTAGCCTGGAATGTCCCTTTTTATTTTGGGGGTACTTCTTTGCTGATTGTTGTTGTTGTTTTAATGGATTTTATAGCGCAAGTGCAAGCCCATTTAATGAGCCATCAATATGAATCATTGATGAAAAAAACGAAGTCTCGCGGATCGAAGCTAGGATTGATTCGGTAAACGGTGTTAATGAGCGGAAGCCTCAGAGCCCCGAGCGTTAGCGAGTGGAAGCTACGAAGAGCAAGTACCCTCATACTTGCGACAGTAGTAACAAGTTTTAGCAACATACAGGTAATTAACATGAAAGTAAGAGCATCAATAAAAAAAATGTGCCGTCATTGTAAAATTGTTCGTCGTAACAGGGTGGTACGGGTGATTTGCAAAGATAGCAGACATAAACAGCGTCAAGGATAAATACAACTTGTTCCCTTGCATTTGTTCGGGGTGAACGGTATCCTAGGCGGCTTTAAAAAAGTAAATTATATTTAATTTGGAGTTTGAAATATGGCTGTTGCTGCTCGTATTGCTGGTGTAAATATCCCAGCTCAGAAGCATATCAGAATTGGTTTGCAATCAATTTATGGTATTGGGCCAACGCGTGCAGAAAAAATCTGCATCGCTGCGAGTGTTGATCCGACTGCGAAAGTCAGCGCATTATCTGAAGCAGAATTAGATTTGCTGCGTACAGAAGTGGCGAAATGTGTCGTTGAAGGTGATTTAAGGCGTGAAGTATCTATGCACGTTAAACGTAAAATGGATTTAGGATGTTATGTAGGGATTCGTCATCGAAAAGGGTTGCCAGTTCGTGGTCAACGTACTCGAACCAATGCACGTACACGTAAAGGTAAGCGTAAGGCGATTCGTTCGCAATAATATGTAGATTATCGCATCTCAGAGCCCCGAGCGTAAGCGAGTGGAAGCCACGAAGCGATCGCACCAACTAGCAGTGAAATTATAATTAGGGTGAATAATGACAACAACAGCATCAACAGAAACAGCAACAACGACAACTGCGTTAGCAGCAGCGTCAACAAGTAAGAAAAAAGTAAAGCGTAAAATTTCTGAAGGGGTTGCGCATATACAAGCAACATTTAATAACACAATGATTTCCATAACTACGCCATCAGGTGACGTCTTGTGTCAAGGTTCAGCTGGACGCTCTGGTTTTAAAGGATCGCGCAAGGGAACACCGTTTGCTGCACAATTGGCAGCGGAAACAGTTGCTAAAAGGGTGATTGAAGAATTTGCATTGAGACGTGTCGTCATTAATGTAAGTGGACCTGGTGCAGGTAGAGATTCTGCTGTTAGAGCATTGCGTAACTCAGGTTTAGAAATTATTCGTTTGGTCGATAAAACATGTATACCGCATAACGGTTGTCGACCACGCAAGAAAAGAAGAGTGTAGAGACGTCGATTTATCGCGTCTGTGTAAATTTCGTTCATTGAGGAATAACAAAAAATGGCAAAATACTTAGGTCCAAAATGTCGTCTAGCTAGACGCGAAAAAACTGATTTAGGTTTGAAAAGCGGCATCAGAGATATTGAAACAAAATGTAAATTTGATCGTACACCTGGGCAACATTGGCAGCGTCGTGGGCGTGTTACAGATTACGCAACTCAATTGCGTATGAAACAAATGATTCGCCGTTATTACGGGGTTTTGGAAAAGAAATTTAGTTTATATTATAAAGAAGCGGAACGTATTAAAGGTTCAACAGGTGAAAATTTATTGCGTTTACTAGAATCACGCCTAGATAATGTTGTTTATCGTATGGGGTTTGCTGTAACGCGTGCTGAGGCAAGACAATTGGTTTCGCATAAATCTATTTTGGTAAATGGTCATGTTGTTAATATCGCATCTTACTCTGTAAAACCAGGTGATGCCGTTTCAGTGCGTGATAAATCAAAAAAACAATTGCGCATCTCAGCTGCGCTTGATTTAGCGCAACAACGTGAGCCAACTTCTTGGATTGAAGTTGATTCACAAGCATTGTCAGGTGTTTATAAAACTTTACCAGATATGGATCAGTTACCGCCTGAATTTAAAGTAAGCTTAGTGGTAGAGTTATATTCTAAATAATGTTGTAGAGACGCGATTTATTGCGTCTTCTGAATTTGCGAAGCGACAATTAAACGAGGCCAACGATGCAAGATATATACAAAACATTTTTAACACCTAATGCAATTCAAGTACAAAATATTTCGCCAACGCATCACAAAATTGTATTGGAACCCTTTGAGCGTGGTTTTGGACATACTTTAGGAAACGCATTGCGTCGTATTTTATTGTCATCAATGCCTGGTGCTGCAGTAGTTGAAGTGCAAATGGATCACGTGTTACATGAATATAGTACTTTGTCTGGTGTACGCGAAGATGTAGTAGATATTTTATTAAATCTAAAAGGCTTGGCTTTTCGCTTGGATAAAATAAGTGAGGTGATATTAACCTTGCATAAAAAGGGACAGGGACCAGTAACAGGCGCTGATATAACATTAGAAAATGGTGTTGAAATTGTGAACCCTGATCATGTTATTGCGCATATTACACAAGATGGCGAAATTAGCATGAAAATCAAAGTAATGTTGGGTCGTGGCTATCAGCCTGCATCTGTTCGCGAATTAGCGTATCAAAATACACGGCCTATTGGTGTGTTGGTTTTGGATGCTTCATTTTCTCCTGTTAAACGTGTTGCATACTCTGTTGAAAATGCGCGCGTTGAAAACCGGACTGATATGGACAAATTGCTTATTGATTTGGAAACAGATGGTACTTTGGATCCTGAAGAAGCGATTCGTTTTTCTGCAGCTATATTGCAACAACAATTATCTTCCTTTGTTGATTTACAACATGAAATTGCATCGAGACCGAGACAAAACAAAAATCAAATTGATCCTTTATTACTGCGTCCGGTAGATGATTTGGAATTAACAGTCAGAGCGGCTAATTGTTTAAAAGCAGAAAATATTTATTATATTGGTGATTTAGTTCAAAGATCAGAGCATGATCTTTTAAAAACGCCTAACTTGGGTAAAAAATCTTTACTTGAAATAAAGAGTGTATTAGCGCAACGCGGTTTTTCTCTGGGTATGATGATTGATCCATGGCCACCAGCAGAAATAGCTGATAAATAACTTAGCATCAGCGAGTGAAATAGGGATTGATATTTGCTTGAGTGAATAGACTCAAGATAATTTTACAATAGGTATAAGACAATGCATCATAGAAAATCTGGAAAAAAATTAAACCGTCATACAGCACATCGTAAAGCGATGTTTTCCAACATGTCGGCTTCTTTATTAAAGCATGAATTGATTAAAACAACTTTGGTTAAGGCCAAGGAACTACGTCGTCACGTTGAGCCATTAATCACATTGGCAAAAACAGACAGTGTTGCTAATCGTCGGTTGGCATTTGATAGATTGCGTGATCAGCCAGCTGTTGCAAAATTATTTACAAAAATCGGACCTCGCCATGTTAAACGTCCAGGTGGATATTTGCGAGTTTTAAAGTGTGGCTTTCGTACCGGTGATAATGCACCAATGGCATTGGTTGAAATAGTAGATCGTCAAGAAGCTTAGGAATATGTACTCGGAAAGTAAAAAAGATATTAAATGAAAAGCAAAACAATTATTGTTACTGGCGCTACAAAGGGCATGGGTTTTGCATGCAGCAAGCGCTTTCTTGAGCTTGATGCTAACGTTGTAATGGTATATCACAGTGATATTACAGCAGCTGAACATGCAGAAAAGGATCTTTTTACTTATTCAAATCGAATTCTTTTGTTGCAAGCTAATATTACTGTTGCCCAAGATAGAAAGAAAATTATTGATGCTACGCTAAATAAATTTAATCATATTGATGTATTGGTTAATAATGCTGGTGCTCCTTCAAAATGCAGCTTTCTCAATGCAACTGAAGAAGACTTTGATTTTGTTATTGATGTAAATTTAAAAGCACCGATCTTTTTAGCAAAATTAGTAGCTAAGCAAATGATTGCGCAAGGTGATGGTGGTTCTATAATAAATTTTTCATCTGTTTCTGGTCATCGCGCTATGGGTGGTATCAGTTATGATTCCGCAAAGGCAGGGATAATCAGAGCAACACAAACAATGGCTAATTCCCTTGGTCAGTATAATATTCGTGTCAATAGCATCAGTCCAGGAACGCATAAAACTGATATGAATCGTTATCACTGGGAAAATGAAACGGAAATATATAAAAATATGTTATCCGTGACTGCGCTAAAACGTGCCGCAGAAGCGAAAGAAATAGTAGGCACTGTTGTGTATCTCGCATTCAGTGAATCAAGTTATACGACCGGTACAGATATTGTTGTAGATGGCGGATTTCTGAGTTATTGTCCAGGGCGTGGAAAATAGTATAAATACTTTTTCAGATCGTGCGCCACCTTACGAGTAACAGCTCCACATCATTAATTCAAGCAATAATATCTCTGCGCCACCCACTACTTTAAAAATGAAAAATTTTCCAGTACCATGCGATATTAATGTTATTCCCGCGGTTAATTCAAATAAAAAAATATTATTCTGTATTTTTGTGGAAGTGGGAACATGAGGTGCACTCCCTTCACGCCCAGCAAAAATAATAGCCTATTTCGGGGTGGGATAACGAAGTCAGCATCAAAATAATAATTCCTTGTTTTTCAGAGAGACATTATGGACATATTGCTTTACAACGAATTAAATACAGCACACGTAAAGCCCCAGTTTGACAAAGTGATTGAGATGTTAAAAAGGGATGATTTTTACTCTGCTGAAGTTAAAAAATTGCTTGGCACAGATTATTATCGTGCAAAACTCGATTATACTAATCGATTGTTGTTTAAAATTGTGACATTTAATCAAAAGCGATATGCGTTGATTCTAGAGGTCATTTATCAACACGCTTATGAAAAATCTCGCTTTCTTAATGGTGCCGTCATCGATGAGAATAAAATAGAGTCGGTTGATTTTTTAGATTTATCCAAAACAGAAAACACAGAAAATACGATCAACTACCTTAATCCAAATTCGCATTATTTTCACTTGCTTGATAAAGTGGTTTCATTTGATGAAACACAAAAAGCCATTTTTTATGTAGAACCGCCGATAATTATTATTGGGTCTGCAGGAAGCGGTAAAACAATGCTCACGCTGGAGAAAATGAAATGTTGTCCTGGCGAAGTATTATATATTACTGGGTCACCGTATCTCGTTCAGAATGCTAGGCAATTATATTATTCAAATCATTATGTCAATGAAGCGCAGGAAATTGATTTTTTATCTTATTCGGAGTTTCTAGAAACATTGCGGATGCCGGAAGGCCATGAAATTAATTTTTCTCTATTTTCTAAATGGCTTTCTTCATTAAACAAAATAAGAGATTATCAAGATGCCAATAAATTATATGAAGAATTCAAGGGGGTATTGGCGGGTAATCAGGTAGAAAAACCGTACTTATCTCGATTAGACTATATTAGTTTAGGTGTTAAGCAATCCATTTATTCTGTTGCTGAACGAGACAAAATATATGATCTTTTTGAGAAATATATTGTGTTTTTAAAAAACAGTGCTGTTTATGATACCAATATATTGTCATATGAATATCATGGATTGTGCGAGTCAAAATATGACTTTATTGTGATTGATGAAGTGCAAGACTTTACGCCAATTCAATTGAGTTTAATTCTAAAATCGTTGAAACACCCGCATCAGTTTATTTTGTGTGGTGATTCTAATCAAATTGTACACCCCAATTTTTTCTCATGGTCGAAAATTAAGACGCTGTTTTATGCTCAGCAAACCGAAAAGCCAGTCGATATTATTCGAATTCTTAATACTAATTATCGTAATTCGCCATCCGTCACCACCATTGCGAATAGAATATTAAAAACCAAGAATATTCGCTTTGGGTCGATTGATCGTGAAAGTCATTATCTTGTTAAAAGCCAGAGCACAACAAAAGGTGAAATTTATTGTCTTGTCGATCATCAAGCTATTCGAAAAGAGATTGATGATAAAACGAAAAAATCAACCAAATTTGCGATTATCGTCCTGCAGGATTCATTAAAAGAAAAAGTCAAACAATATTTTCAGACGCCACTTGTTTTTTCGATTTTTGAAGCAAAAGGGCTTGAGTATGATAACGTGATCTTATATCACTTTATTTCAACTGAAGAAAAAAGGTTTCGCGATATTGCAGAGGGTGTTACACCGAGTGATTTGGAAGGTGATTTTGTTTATAGTCGAATAAAAGATAAAACAGATCGCTCTTTAGAGATATATAAATTTTTTATCAACGCGTTGTATGTTGCTATCACCAGAGCGATAAAAAATGTTTACTTTATTGAGGCGGTTAAAGAACATGCCTTGCTAAATTTGATTGGCCTTCAGTTGACCGAAGAATTTATTGCTATTGAAGCGCAAGAATCAAGCTTGGAAGACTGGAAAAAAGAAGCGCATCGTTTAGCAATGCAAGGTAAAATAGAGCAGGCAGATGCCATTTTAAATAATATATTAGACTTAAAACCGGTCCCATGGAAAGTAGTAACGCCAGATTATTTAGCTGAATTAGAAAAAATCGCCTTCAATGTCGAAAAACAAGATAGGACTTCAAAAGAAGCGAAAATATTGCTATTTGAATATGCGCTGCATTATCAAAAATATGACCTTATGCAAAAATTGGCGCACGCGGGTTTTTCCGCCGCCATGAAACATAAAAAAGATTATGATCTGATCGTAAGGAAATATTTTTTAGGATACAACTCAAGTAATTTTTCAGCGGTTCTCAGGCAAGTGAATTTATATGGTGTAGATTTCAAAACGCCATTTAATCAAACCCCGCTAATGACCGCTTGTTTTTTTGGCAATATTCCATTGATACAAGAATTGGTGCGACAAGATGCAGATTGTAATGCTATCGACAACACTGGGAAAAATGCATTTCAAATTATTTTACAAAAAGCGTTAAATGATAAGCGTTTTGCACAAGAGAAATTATCAGCGCTGTATGAGTTATTGTGTCCATCCGAAATTAATTTTCAAATTAATCACAGATTAGAAAAGATTGATTCAAAAAGAATGGAATTTATTTTGGTTAATGCAATGCTGGCATTTGAAAATAAAAAACCATTTTGTGTTGATGATTTTTTAAATCCATTTCAATCATTTCCCGATATTACGTTATCCGAGAATCGCAAACAACGCGCTTATATTTCAAGTATTTTATCTAAAAATGAAGTAATGAGACTCGGTCCTTATAATAAAAAATTATTTTTTCGTGTGAAGCGTGGATACTATGTATTACAGCCAGATATTGTGTTTAAAGTTAACGATTCATGGATAAATATATATCAATTACTAAACCAAAAAATGGCGGGTGATTTGTATGCCAAAAGAATTGAGAAGATGAGGATCGCGCACGAAATAACCCCCGCAATTGGCGTACTAGATTAATGTGTTTCGATTATTGAATCTAGGATTATGTGTACAATATATCATTGTAATAGTAATGTATGTTTATAGCCACGGAGGCATGTGTGATTCCCCCCC
>MGXX01000078.1:2848-5250 GCA_001801515.1 Gammaproteobacteria bacterium RIFCSPHIGHO2_12_FULL_38_11 | reverse complement strand
ATAATATCAATAACATGCTGACGTCTATGAACTCCAAATTCTTTGATCTGTCTGTCATTCAAGAACCACAAATTTTGATAGATTTCATGGTCAATATCCTAGAATCGTCGACCGAATACTCCATTATTGCAAAAGACCTTGAGGGCAAAATCATTTTGTGGAATGCAGGGGCCCATCGCATTTATGGTTATGAGCCAGAAGAAGCTATTGGTAAACTCAACTCGAATGTGCTTTATTCGCCAGATGATATCAAAGCAGGTCTACCCAAGAAAATCATGGATGACGTACTTAAAAATGGAAAATTTGAAGGAATTATTACCTGTGTTCGCAAAAATGGCGAGCAATTTATGGCGCGCTTTGTGATGACCGTGCGTCACGATGCAGCGGGAAACCCCGTCGGTTTTTTACTTATTTCTAAAGATATTTCCAATGAAATAGAACTAACACAACGCGCAGAAAAAAAATTCCAAGGATTATTAGAATCTGCTCCAGATGCCATTGTCATCGTGGGAAAAATGGGTGTGATTACTTTGGTTAATGCGCAAACGGAAAAATTATTTGGCTATAAGCGCGAAGAATTACTGGGACAAAAAATTGAAATATTAATTCCAGAACGATATCGCAAAAAACATCCTGGTCATCGAGATCATTATTTTGCTGAACCCCGTGCCCGTGCGATGGGTGCCGGCTTAGAGCTATATGGATTACGTAAGGATGGCACTGAGTTCCCAGTCGAAATTAGCTTAAACCCATTGGAAACAGAAGAAGGCATGTTAGTGTCTAGTGCGATTCGGGATGTGACCGCACAAAGACAAACGTCTATACAATTGGCTGAACAGCGCAACAAAGCATTAGAAAAAATTGCTGAATTAGAACGGTTTCAGAAACTCACGATCGGTCGTGAACTTAAAATGATTGAATTAAAAAAAGAAAATAGCGAGTTGAAAAAAAGATTGGGAACAGGTATGAAATAAGTCGTACAACTGGTGGCCAAGATGGCGTGAGATTTAAATGTTTTGATTGAGAAAATGTGAAGGAATGCTTATTGCATTTCGAACATTTTCGAATGAAAAACATTTAAAGATCACGTCATATTGGGCGATCAGTTGTACGACTTATTTCGTACCTGTTCCCTGGGTGAATGACATGGAAACATCCACAATGATCTCTATAGAAGACAATAGTCAGGATTTTCAAAAAGCCGTTCTCAATATTTTAGAAGACTTTGAGACGGAAAAAAAACAATTAGAGCAAAGTCAATATGCGTTTCTCAATATCCTAGAAGATAATGACGAGGAAAGAAAACAGTTGCAACAAAGTCAACGTGCATTTCTTAATATTCTGGAAGATATGGATGTTGAAAAAAACAAACTGGAAATCGAAATTTCTGCAAGAAAACATACAGAAGAGCGACTCAAGCAAGCAAATATGGAATTAGATAATTTTGCTTATGCTGCTTCACATGATTTAAAAGCACCGTTGCGTGTTATTGCCAACGCATCACAGTGGTTAGAAGAAGATTTAACAGAACATTTGACTGATGAAACGCGCGAAAATATGGCGTTATTGCGCGGACGTGTGAAACGCATGGAAAAATTGCTGGATGATTTATTGGAATATTCACGGATAGGGCGAAAAGAGGATGAGCGTTTTCTTGAAAGTGTGCAAGGGGACGCTCTCATGAATAATATAATCGAATTACTTTCGCCACCCCAAAATTTTATAGTAACGGTGGGTAAGGATTTTTCAAAAATCACTGTGAAACGAATGCCACTACAGCAAATACTACTCAATTTAATTAGCAATGCGATTAAACATCACGACAAAAAAGAAGGTCATATTGATACTATGGTTGAGGTGGGTGATCAATATTATACATTTTCAGTAAAAGATGATGGTCCTGGCATAGCGTCACAATTTCATGAGCAGATTTTTCAGCTATTTCAGACATTGAAACCCAGAGATCAAGTTGAGGGAAGTGGCATGGGTCTTGCGATGGTTAAAAAATACGTTGAACGTGTTGGAGGCAAGCTGCACCTTGAATCTTCAGAAGGACATGGAAGCACATTTAGCTTTACATGGCCAATAAATAGATGAGAACCACGCGCGCAGTCAGTGGGTTCTTTAAATTAACATAAAAATTTGAGGAAATATGGAGATAATTCAAGTTGACAAGAATTCCAAACCGCTCAATATTTTAGTCGTAGATGATGATCGTGGGGACATTAAGCAATTTCGGCGAATCTTAAAGGAGACAGGTCTGTCGCATCAATGCACAGCAGTCGCTGACATTGAAAAAGCACTGATTGCCTGCACATCACATTCTTTTGATTGTGTTTTCATTGATTATCGGATGCCTGGTATGAATGGCCTTGATGGCCTCATTTTCTTACATCATCAAT
>MGXX01000078.1:2689-2831 GCA_001801515.1 Gammaproteobacteria bacterium RIFCSPHIGHO2_12_FULL_38_11 | reverse complement strand
ATTATGCTCACCGGCAGTGGGGACGAAATGGTCGCAACGGAAGCCATGAAACGCGGCGCTGCTGATTACATCATTAAGGAAAATCTCTCACCTGAATTACTTAAAAAATCTATTTCCAATGCAATTGAAAAGGCATTTTTAG
>MGXX01000078.1:0-2680 GCA_001801515.1 Gammaproteobacteria bacterium RIFCSPHIGHO2_12_FULL_38_11 | reverse complement strand
AATCGACGTCTTTTTCATCATGATGTATCGAAGGCAATAGTACATGCAGAGCGCAATAAAAAAATGATAGCAGTCATGCTGCTTGATTTAGATCGTTTTAAGAATATCAATGATACCTTGGGGCATGAAGCTGGAGATCAATTGTTGAAATTGGTTACTGCGCGATTACAATCTGTTTTACGCGCGGAAGATACCTTAGCAAGATTAGGCGGTGATGAGTTTGGTGTCATGACGAGTGGATTCGTTAATAAAGAAAATGCTGCCTTAATTTCAAAAAATTTAATTCATTCTCTAGCGAAATCTTTTGTTATTAATAATAAAAAAATAAACATCACAACCAGTGTGGGTATCGCTCTCTATCCCTCTGCAGGCACCACTGTTTCTGATTTGCTTCGTAACGCCGATCAAGCAATGTATGTTGCAAAACATCGCGGTGGAAATAATTTTGAATTTTATTCTCCTGAAGGGTATCTGAAAATGACAAAACGTTTACGCATAGAAAACGCCCTAAAAAATGCAGTCAAAAATCAGGAATTATATTTATGTTATCAACCTATTTACAATCTTGTGGATAATTCTTTATTTGGTGTAGAAGCATTACTGCGTTGGCATCATCCTGAATTTGGGAAAACATCCATTTCAGAAATTATTTCTGTTGCAGAAGAATCAGGATTGATTATTCAAATTTGTGATTGGGTGTTGAATGAAGCGTTACGTCAGTTTAAAGCGTGGCAATTGAATACTAGTCAGGTATTTAAACTCGCTATTAATCTTTCAGCAAAAAATCTCGCCGCACCTGATTGGTGCGCAAAGGTAAAAAAATTAACGGAAAACTATCATATTGATCTGCACCCACTTATTTTTGAATTAACGGAAACAGATGTGATCCAAGATATGAAAAATATGAATCATGTATTATCTGAATTAATAACAATAGGTGCCGAGATTTTTATTGATGATTTTGGAACTGGTTTTTCGTCGATTAGCATGATTCAAAATCTTCCCGTTTCTGGGTTTAAAATCGATCAGAGCTGTATCCAAGGTATTGAGCAAAATGAAACTAGCAGAAATTTAGTGAAATCACTTTTTGTATTGGCAGACAACATGAAACTAACGGTTGTGGTAGAAGGTATCGAAACCCAAGGGCAACTTGATTTTGTAAAATCCTACGCAAAAGGAAAAGGGCAAGGTTATTATTTATCAAAACCAATACTTGCAAATGAATTTGAAAAGCTGGTGAAAGGATTTGAACCCTCACCTGCTGATTACAAATGAATTGGGTGATACTTTGATTTATGCGAAATATGACTGCGAAAACCTTCCGTCAATCAATATTGCTTGGTAAACCTTTGTGAATAAATGAAAAGCGTTGGACTATTACATAAAGTTATACCAGAAAATGTATTTATTATACAGAAAGTGGTACCACAAAATGTAAAATTCTAGATTGGCTTGAATCTGCAGAATTGATTTTAAAAACACGGATTGTGAATACGGCAGCACTACCCTTAAAAGCATATGTAAAGGAAAATAATTTTAAATTATTTATGTTTGATGTCGGTATTTTGGGTGCGTTAAGCGAAATAAACCCTAGTACTATTCTGAATTATGATTACGGGTCTTATAAAGGATTTGTCGCAGAAAATTATATTGCACAAGCATTTACTTTTTCATCCACTTCGCAACTATATAGTTGGGTTGAAAATACCGCAGAGGTTGAGTTTGTGAGAGAAATAGCGGGCGAAATCATTCCAATAGAGGTCAAATCCGGATGGGTGACACAAGCAAAAAGCTTATACGTTTTTGCACAAAAATATCATCCACCTTATCGCGTGATCATGAGTGCGCAGCCTCTATTAATGGACAGTCAAACAAAATTGCAGAAAATTCCCTTATATCTTGCAGAGCTGTTTCCATTTTCAAAACACAGTTAAGACTCGAGCGAGTTTAAATGTTACTGACAAAATATGGCTTTATTTTCGCCAAGACTGACGTTGCGGTTGACCCATGAAACATGGGGTTCTACACCTTCAGCCATCCCCTCATTTTATTTGTACGAATGGATGTGTTGATAATTCCATTTTTGTGTTTCACAATATCGGAAACATAGAAACGGAATCACTGATGTGAATTATTTCCCAACGTACTTGGCTACCGGAAAAGCCAAGGTAAACGCATCTTAATTTTGTACAATTTTAATGAGCTTGTTTCAACCCCGCACTGGAGACGCGCGTGGAGCGAGTTTCTAACCGCGCGATCTATTCAAAAGAAACAATGATCTCAATCGTATTAAAAACTTTTAAAATGCAACTGGCGTAACAAGCGTAGTGCAGCAAAAAACACGGTATTGCAATAAACACATGCAATGGTATCTTGTTGCACATAAGCGATGATAATTTCCCACCAGCCTATTTTATTACATTTACCTGTTACGGAAATTGGGTGCATTCTGATGTTTACACGTGAAGATGAATTTCATTATGATTTTTGAATTCACTACGCTTGTTACGCGAGTTGCATTTTAAGAGTTTTTAATACGATTGAGATCATTTCATTTACACAGATCTTTAATAGTTTAATTTTCATTAATTCATATGGTTGCAATTTGAGATACTCAATTAATGATCAATTCCCGTTGCATCAAAATAAAAAGACACCGAAGGCCTGATTCATTGCATCA
>MGXX01000077.1:231-19490 GCA_001801515.1 Gammaproteobacteria bacterium RIFCSPHIGHO2_12_FULL_38_11 | reverse complement strand
GCACTACCGTGTTTTTGTATGAGCCATGCTTGTCGCGAGATTCGCACGCACCCTTCCGGGCGCGTTTCGGTGATAAATATATATAACATCCAAAGGGGGTGATTGCGGGCGTTAATAATACCGCTTAAATCAATGGCAACATAAGGCTGTGTACTAAGCTTTTGGACTTGTATCTGGCTTATTAACCAACGGCTCAACAATTGCCAAACACTTCGTCAAGCATTTACCATAATCACCCTTTGAAAATCTCGTTCCGCCAACAAACATTTTGTTCATTTCCATAGATAATTTTAAAGCACCTTCTATCTTAGCAAGCGCTTGCTCAGGACTAGCTTTCATTTCAATCATCGCATTTAGAATTGTAACCTCCAAGTCAATGGCATTTAATACTTTGCTTTTTGTCATTCCTTCATTACGATTCATAAAAAAGCGATTGAGATTTAATGGATTTTCCGCAGCAACAGGTGCGCGTGAATGAATGTATTGATGAACTAAATTAAAAACGTTAGCTATTTTTCCTAGCTCCTCTGTTTTTGCATCACTGGGTTTAAAATTAATTTTATTGTACTCTGTAGCAGCATCATTAAGTAATCTGGCTTTTTCAGTTATTGATTCTATAGTTGGAATCTTCGCAGCAATTTCCTTAAGCGTTTTAAGTTCATCTGGTTGTGCAACTTGTGCTGTTGCAGGTTCTTGTGGTGAGGCAGGTGCTGCTTCGTGCTCTGATGATGTAACTTGTTCTGTTGCAGTTTGTTGTTGCATGGCAGCAGCTCTTGCTGCCGCTTCTTCGCGTCGTCTTGCTTCTTCTTCGCGTTGTCTTTCTCGCTCAGCTTGTGCAGCTCTTCTTTTTTCAGCTTGCATTCGTCGTTCACGCTCTAAAGCAAGCGCGGCGTTGTCTCTTGTAATTTGTTCTGTTCGTTCTTTTTCTGCAGCTGCTGCAGCTTCATTTTTACGAAACTCACGTCCTTTTGCTCGCAGTTTTTCAGGAACACTAGCTTTTTTTTCTGAGCCCAAGTTTGTTTCTCTATCTTCAGTTACATTTACTTCATCGGGAGTTTGTTGCTCTACCACTTCTTCGCATTGTCTTCCTTGCGCGACAACAGTTACTTTTTCAGCTTGCGCATTGGCTTGAAAAATTCTTGGATTAACACCTCGAGCAAACTTGTTTTTCATATCTTCCTCCGATCCTGTCGTAGTAGAGGTATTATTCCCATCAGTATTTATTTGTGTTTCACTGGTAGCAGAATTTGGCGTAGATGTTACCACTTGATATAAATCCTGCTGGTTTTTTTCTATCTCGATTGCTTTGCGCGCAAGCTTTCCACGCACCACTTTTTGAATTTTTATTGCAGCTTGCTTTTCTGTTTCGTTTCTCTGTAGCGCAGCAGGGATTACTTTATTCAACAAATCTGCAGCAGCAGTTTGTGCCGCTTCTTCAGCAGCTACTTTTTTTAACAATTCAGCTTCTTTTTTGTGATCTTCGGCTTTTTTAGGATCAAGCGTTTCACGAACGTTATCCCCAGGTTGTTTTTTAAATCCTTCCTGATCCCATTCATGCAAAAGTTCCTCAAATATCTCATCGGTCATTTCACTAGACGGTGTATTCGATTTTTCTTCATCCATTTTCTTTCTTTGTTCAGGCGTCATAATATCCCTTTCGACTATACCCTTAGCTAAACCCGCTATGCCTTCTGGTGTATATAACGCATAAAGATTTTTTTGCGGGATCTCATAAAAATTTGTCTTTTGTAAATTTGTCGCATAAGGATTCACTGTTGCTGACCTGACGACAGCAGCAAGCGCAGCTAGGCTCTTATTTAATTCATCATAGGCTTTATCATAGGCATTGGTTATATCATTAGGCGTTAACTTTAACTCAGTATTAAAAGTTTCTTTTGCCTGTTTAATACATTGCGCTCTAATAATTTCTTTTATAATAACTTCTGCGAGTTTCAAATGAGACCAAACGCGATCATCGTGCTTTTTATTTTTAGGAAAACTTTCATGATTATAAACAGACATTACTAGTGCAGCATACGTCGTCACATCACCTTTAAACGTCATAATATTTTCTGAATTAAAATCAATCTGTATTTTCTCAAGAATATGGGTTCTTAATGCAGCGATTCGTTTTTTTATGCTTTTCATATCACCCCCTTCTTGCGTAGCCTCAAATAAAATTTGTGCTGATATATCTTCATTCTGATCAATTGAAGCACCTGCTCTTGCTATATCCATCAACATTCTATGTACTACTGCATTAGTTTCTTTCATTTCAACTCCATTATTTTTCTTATCAAGTATTGCTTTGCACACAAAAAGCAGCGCATAATTTTTTTCATCGCCTTTTTTTAATTCGCCTTTTATAATTTCCTTAATCGCAGGTTCGCAGTGTTTTTCAGTATCCACAGGCATGCTGAATAATGTTTCCCATACACCTTCGCGTATATCTTCATTTGTTGTTGGATCAACGACCACTTCCAGTAATGTTTCAATCTGCTCTTTTAGAAGAGCTGGATCATGATTATCAGGAAAAAAATAGTTCCAAATACCACGCATAAACCCTCACTTAAGTAAAGTCGTATAAAGTAAAGTTTCACTTGAATTAAGTATAGACTACGAATATGAAAGTATTATTAAGGCGTTAAAATTTCATTAAAATATTTTAGATTGCTATATCAATGAGTTAGAAAGGTTTGACAGATAACATGTTGATTTACGCGATGGTAGGAATAGCGCCTTTGCGCATATCCTTACATCATTTATTGAATTTCCTGATTTTTTAGAAGCAAACCGCTTAGGAACATGCGCACTGTATCATTTTTGCTGCTTTTTCTTGTTCTTGCTGCAAATCATCGGCAGAAAACAAATTTCAAGGAGTTGTACTCCGTCTTAATTATGCTTTAACAAGAAAACCAACAAAGCGACAAAAGCAATTAATCCTAACGTCAAAATACCAGTGGTATAAAAACTTTTTCCGATATTTTCTTTGCTAAACTGCCCCGGATTATTGCGAATAAATTTCACGCCAAACCAAATTAAAATGCCTGCACACAATAAAAATAATAATTGCATCCATGTACTCATAAGGTTTCTCCTACTACTAAAATTTTCATCGCATTTGAACCGCCACTACGGCCAAGGTGATCGCCTTTTGTTAAAATAACACGGTCGCCCTTTACCAATAATTTTTTTTCTTCTAATAAATTAATCGCTTTTAAATTAATATCAGCACGCGTGCATTTTGTTACATCAAAGTAAATAGCATAAACACCGCGATATAAAGTCATTTTTCCCAAGGTTCGTTGAAATCGACTTAATCCATAAATGGGCAACCCCGTGCGAATACGCGACATCCACAATGCCGTTGCACCCGACTCCGTTAATGCAATCACTGCGCGCATTGCAAAATGATTGGCCGTGTAAATAGTTGCCATCGCAATGGCTTCATCAATACGTTTGAACTCACATTCTACGCGGTGTTTTGATTGCTGTGTTTTTGGCTGCATTTCAACAACACGACAAGTTCTATCCATCGCCTGAATTGTTTCAATGGGGAATTCGCCTGTTGCTGTTTCTGCAGAACACATCACACAATCCACATGGTCTAAAACAGCATTGGCAACGTCAGATACTTCAGCACGTGTTGGCACAGGCGAATGAATCATCGATTCCATCATTTGTGTTGCAATAATCACCGGTTTATCCAATGTTCTACAACGTTGAATAATATGTTTTTGCACCATCGGCACTTCAGCATCCCCGATTTCAACCGCTAAATCACCTCGCGCTACCATCACACCATCACTGGCTAAAATAATTTCATCTAATGCAGCAACTGCTTCAGCACGCTCAATTTTTGCAATAACCCCGCAATTGCCTTTTGCTTCTTTAATTAATTCTCTCGCCTCATGCATGTGTTGTGCATTACGCGGAAATGAAATTGCCAAATAATCCACATTTAATTTAACCGCAAACATTAAATCCTCACGGTCTTTATCGGTTAATGCTTTTGCTGTTAATCCACCGCCTTTTTTATTAATGCCTTTATGATCAGATAACTCACCCCCTTGAACAACAATGCAAAATACGCGCGAGCCTTCTATTTTCTCAACGCGAAACACTAATAATCCATCGTTCAATAATAAAATATCGCCCGAAATTAAATCATTCGGTAATTCTTTATAATCAATTCCAACAGCCAATTGTGTGCCAGCTGTTACATCCATTTTTGCATCTAAAATAAATTGATCACCCACATTTAAATGAATTTTTCCGTCTTTAAATTTGGCAATACGAATTTTCGGACCTTGTAAATCCCCTAACACACCAATAATACAATTTAATTTTTCCGCCGTTGACCGCAGCAATTCAATTCTTTTCTGATGATCCGCATGCGTGCCATGTGAAAAATTGAGGCGCACGCAATTAACACCCGCTTTGAGTAGTTTTTCCATCATTTCAGGGGTGTCGGTTGCTGGCCCAAGGGTAGCTAGGATTTTAGTGCGTCGCATGTGGTGATCGTCTTGAAGTAAATTCATAAATGGCCTGTTTGGAGGTTTAATAAATTAAAGAATTATATCATAAAGGGGTTATATAGGTTTACGTTACATAAAGATATGTAACGTAACTTTGTATAAGATAAAATTTCCCAGAAGGGGTCTTTATCCGGATAAAGCACCTTGACAGGAAACTTTATCCTGTTATAATGTTCAAATGAAATCGATAAAACGCATTTTTACAATGAATTTACCCAGCGACAAATCCGCTTTTCTATGGGGTCCTAGAAAAGTGGGTAAAAGCTACTGGTTGAGCAAGCATTTCAAAGATTCCATTGTCATTGATTTTCTAAAAACAGATGTTTTTGCCGATTATATTTCAAGACCCGCCCTACTTCGCGAACGATATGCAAGCTCAAACAAACGAATCATTGTTGATGAAGTACAAATGGTGCCAGACATTTTAAACGAAGTGCATTGGCTTATTGAAAATACGTCACTTTCATTTTTATTAAGTGGTTCCAGTCCTAGAAAATTACGCCAACATCACGCTAATTTATTAGGCGGAAGAGCATGGCGATATACAATGCATCCCTTGTGCTATCCCGAGTTAACGCATATTGATTTCGAAAAAATAATGATATCTGGTTTATTGCCAGCGCATTATTTATCAATTGATCCTATACAAGAATTACGTTCATATATTGCAGATTATTTAAAAGAAGAAATTGCAGCGGAAGCAGTCGTGCAAAATATCCCTGCATTTTCAGAGTTTTTAAAAGTTGCCGCACTGACCACTGGCGAATTATTAAATTACACTAATGTCGCACGTGAATCCGGTGTGAGCGCAAAAGTCGTGCGCAGCTATTTTCAAATATTAGAAGATACATTATTGGGTTTTCGTTTAGCGCCTTGGAAACGGGCAATCGATCGTCGCTTAATTGAAACTGAAAAATTTTATTTATTTGATGTCGGTGTTACAAATTACCTAGCACGACGCACACCAAAAATAGGGACATCTGAATTTGGAAAATCGTTTGAACATTATATTTTAATGGAATTAATCGCCTATAAAGCCTACAAAAATCCCGAACTCGACATAAGGTATTGGAGAACATCGACTGGATTAGAAGTAGATTTTATTTTAAATGACATGGAAGTTGCCATTGAAATTAAAACAGCTAAACGCGTACACGAAACCGATGCAACAGCACTGAAAATATTACAATCAGAGCATCATGTAAAGCAATGTATCATTGTTTCTTTTGAAACAGAGCCAAAAATAATTTGCAACCATATTCATTGCCTACCTTGGAAGCATTTCTTAGAAAAATTATGGTCAGGGGAATTAATATAACGCCTCAACCCCCGGCAAGCACTTTCCTTCCATCCACTCTAAAAATGCACCACCGCCCGTAGAAAGATAAGAAATTTTTTCGGCTATGTGAAATTGCGCAATCGCAGATAATGTATCGCCGCCGCCCGCATAAAGAAAGAATATCCTGTTTCTATTGTAAATGGGCAATGAGATTATCCTAAAAATAGAGTATTATCGCTGAAGAAAACCTAGTTGGTAAGGTAATAATAAAATGGATAAAAAATCAATACAACATAATGTTGAAACACCTTTTTTACTTTATGCAACAGCCGATGAAAAAATCAATGTTCGCGTTTTTTTGAAAAATGAAACTATTTGGCTAACACAAAAGACCATGGCTGAACTTTTTGATACCTCATCAGATAATACAGGCCAACATCTAAAAAACATATTCGCCGAGGGTGAGTTAGTCGAAAGAGCAACTACCGAGGAATTCTCGGTAGTTCGAAATGAGAGCAATCGTCAGGTGCGGAGAACCCTAAAATTCTACAATTTAGACGCAATTATCGCAGTCGGTTATCGCGTAAACTCTAAACGAGCAACTCAATTCCGCATTTGGGCAACACAAGTCTTAAAAGAATTTATTATAAAAGGTTTTGTTCTGGATGATGAACGCTTGAAGCAAGGCGAACAAACTTTTGGCGAAGATTATTTTAAAGAATTACTCGAGCGTATTCGGTCGATACGTACCAGTGAGCGACGCATTTATCAACAAATCACTGATATTTTTTCAGAAATCAGCACCGATTATGATAAAAATTCAACGCTCAGCCAAAATTTTTATGCCATGATTCAAAATAAATTTCACTATGCCATTGCTGGGAAAACATGAGCAACACATTGTCCTGACCATGCAAAACTTAGCTGACAGCGTTGATAAATTTTTAAGTTTTAATGCGTACAAAATACTTAACGGAAAAGGTACTATTAGCAAAACACATGCTGATCAAAAAGCCCTGGAAGAATACAAATATTTTAATAAGCACCAAAAAATTGAATCTGATTTTGATAAACAACTAAAACTGATTTTAAAAAGCGAATGAAAAAACCGTTAATTACTCGTTTTTACAGGCCTATCGAAATATAACACTTCAACCCCCGGCAAGCACTTTCCTTCCATCCACTCTAAAAATGCACCACCGCCTGTGGAAAGATAAGAAATTTTTTCAGCTATGTGAAATTGCGCAATGGCGGATAATGTATCGCCGCCCCCCGCAATTGAAAAGGCATTTGAATTGGCAATAGCAGATGCTAATGCTTTTGTACCTTTTGAAAATTCAGGAAATTCAAATACGCCAACAGGGCCATTCCAAATAATGGTTTTGGCATTTTTCATTATTTCCGCATAGGTTTCTGCAGTTTGCGGGCCAACATCTAAAATCATTTCATCTGAATTAATTTTATTAATTAGTTTAATCACCGCTTTTTCTGATGCAGAAAAGCTTTTTGCAACAGCAACGTCAATTGGCAATGGGATTAAAACTTTTTTGTCTGCTGCTCTTTTTAGTAATTTTTTTGCAGGCATAATCCAGTCTTTTTCAATTAATGAATTGCCAACAGCAAAGCCTTCGGCTGCGAGAAAAGTATTGGCGATACCACCGCCGACAATTAGTACGTCTACTTTATTTATTAATGATTCGAGCACCTGCATTTTCGTCGATACTTTTGATCCACCGACAATTGCAACAACGGGTTTTTGCGGATGCGTTAAAGCATTTGATAATGCCGTTAATTCAGCATCTAATAATAATCCTGCGCACGCTTTTTTTGCGTATTTTGCTACACCTGCAGTTGAAGCTTCTGCGCGATGCGCTGTTGCAAACGCATCCATCACAAAAATATCACATAATTCAGCCATTTTTTGTGATAATGCTTTATCGCAGGCTTTTTCGCCTTTTAATAATCTTACGTTTTCACATAAGACTATTTCGCCAGGATTGATGGGGAAACCGTTGATCCAGTCTGAAATGAATTTCACAGGTTTATTAAGTAGTTGAGAGAGTCGCATTGCAATGGGCTGAAGCGAGTACGGCACGCAGACTTGTGCCCGCGTTTCTGTGATATTTATATGCGGCACGCAAGCTTGTGCCCGCGTTTCTGTGATATTTGTATTTTGCGCCAGCACTTCCGTGGGTCTGCCAAGATGCGACATCAAAATCACCGCTGCACCGTGATCCAATGCATATTTTATCGTGGGAATGGCCGCGCGAATTCGTGTGTCATCTAAAATCACACCGTCTTTCATCGGCACATTAAAATCTTCACGAATTAATACGCGTTGCTTAGTGAGGTTGAGGTCGGTGAGTTTGTGATATGTCATCGCTTAACTCAACTATACTTGCATCATGACACAAGCAGTATCCAACATCCTATTCGAAAAACCCCACTCATTGTCATACCACGAAATCACTTTCGCTAAACTACCAATTACGCGTGTTTCAAGTGCATCAATCGTTGATGACGCTGAACAATGATTAAAATCAACTGATACTAACGGTAATTCGCAATAATTTAAAATACCTTTCAATTCACCCTCAGACGCCACTTTTAATGCTTCATTTATTGCTTCAACCGTCATCGGTTTTTCAGCTTCAAATGTTAAATCAACCAAAGACACATTTGCTGTTGGCACACGCACCGCGTAACCATCGAGTTTTCCTGCCAATGCTGGCAGCACCAAACCCACCGCAGCAGCTGCACCTGTTTTTGTTGGGATCATGGATAACGCTGCCGCTCTGGCACGCCGTAAATCCGGATGCGCGGTGTCATTTAATTTTTGATCTGAGGTGTAAGAATGCACCGTTGTCATTAATCCACATTTAATACCAAAAGTTTCATCCAAAATTTTTGCCAATGGCGCCAAACAATTTGTCGTGCATGATGCATTGGAAACAATATCGTCGCTCGATTTTAATGTTAAATGATTGACACCATACACAATCGTTGGAATATCTTTTCCCGCAGGTGCTGAAATTAATACTTTTTTAGCGCCCCCTTGTAAATGCGCACTCGCTTTTTCACGACTGGTAAAAAAACCAGTTGATTCCAAAACAACGTCCACATCTAATTCACCCCATGGAATTAAAGCTGGGTTTCTTTCAGCAAAAACACGAATGCGATCATCATTTATTATTAAATCATTATTATTTGTGGATATTTTTCCAGAAAAATGGCCATGCACAGAGTCATATTTTAATAAATGCGCGTTCGTTGCTAAATCCGTGAGATCATTAATCGCAACCAATTGGACACGATCACGATAATCAGATTCGTACAATGCACGTGTTATATTGCGGCCAATTCTGCCGAAGCCATTTATTGCTATTTTAATTGTCATCGCATTCTCTCCTGTTTACGAACTTATCACATTTATATTCAATATTATTGTACGTTATACGACGCTTCTCGCGTGGCTCCGCAACGCTTCAACTTGTCGCTTCACATTTTCTACCGTAAACCCATACGCTGGCCACACATCTTTTGCGGGTGCTGATGCACCAAAGGTATTAATGCCGATTATTGCGCCATCGCTTCCCACAAATTGATACCAATAATCAGGGACGCCCGCTTCAACGGCTAATCGTGCGCGAATTTTATCAGGCAATACTGTCTCGCGATAAGCAGCGTCTTGAATTTTAAATCGTTCGCAACAGGGCATAGACACAACCCGTACAAAAATATTTTCAGCTTCTAATTCTTTTGCAGCCGTCACTGCCAATTGCACTTCTGAACCCGTAGCAATAATAATTACCGTCATTTCACCAGTAGGTTCAAATAAAATATAACCGCCGCGCGCAATATTTTTTATATCATCTGGCATGTGTTTTTGCGCAGATACATTTTGTCGCGTCAATAATAAAGCACTGGGGCCCGAATGTGTTAACATTTGTTGCCACGCAATAGCCGTTTCTGCAAAATCACAAGGACGCCACACGTCAAAATGCGGAATCATGCGTAGCATGGCAATATGTTCAATCGGCTGATGCGTTGGACCATCTTCACCCAAGCCAATTGAATCGTGTGAATACACATAAATCACTTTTTGCTGCATGATTGCAGACATACGCACTGCATTTTTTGCATAATCAGAAAATGTTAAAAAGGTACCGCCAAAAGGAATAAGGCCTTTGTGCAACGCTAATCCATTCATCATTGCCGACATACCAAATTCACGTACACCATAATGAATATAATTTCCCGCAGGATTTTTTTCAGTGAAAGTAACCGCGTTTTTTCCACGCGTATTATTGGATTCACTTAAATCAGCTGATCCCCCTAAAATTTCCGGCAAAATAAGTGAATAATTTTCAATGCATGCTTGCGACATTTTGCGTGTTGCAAGCGGTTTTTCTTCCAACATCATTTTGGTAATAAATTCATTACTGTGAATTTCAAATTCAGGCGGTAACAAACCTGTCATGCGACGCAAAAATTCTGCTGCTTTTTCAGGATACGCAATTTGGTATTTTATAAAATCACCACTCCATTGCGCTTCTGCTTTCGCACCTTTTTTCTTTGCATCCCATTCTGCATAAATCTCAGCAGGAATTTCAAAAGGTGCGTAATGCCAATCCAATGTTTTTTTGGCAAGCGCCGCTTCTGCTGCACCCAATGGGGAGCCATGACATTTTTCGCTGCCCGCTAAATTGGGTGCACCAAAGCCGATTTCGGTTTTACAACAAATCAACGTTGGGCGCATCACATCTTCGCGCGCTTCAATAATCGCTTGTTTTATAGCATTTGCGTCGTGTCCATCGACATTAGCAATCACTTGCCAATGATATGATTTGAAGCGTTCCACGGTATTGTCTGTAAACCAACTCGTTAAATCACCATCAATGGAAATACCATTGTCATCGTAAAATACAATTAATTTACCTAACTGCAATGTACCTGCAAGCGAACAGGCTTCATGCGAAATACCTTCCATCAAACAACCATCACCTACAAACACATAAGTGTGATGATCAACAAGCACGTGATTTTCTTCGTTAAATTGCGCTGCAAGATGTTTCTCAGCGATCGCCATGCCAACACCCATCGCCAATCCTTGTCCTAACGGACCCGCAGTGGATTCAACACCCGGTGTAAAACCATATTCAGGATGGCCTGGTGTTTTAGAATGCAGTTGCCGAAATTGTTTTAAATCTTCGATAGATAAATCATAGCCCGTTAAATGCAATAGCGAATAGAGCAACATGCAACCATGGCCATTAGATAAGACAAAGCGATCACGATCAAACCAGTGTGGATTAATAGGATTATGTTTTAGAAAATCAGACCACAATACTTGTGCGATATCTGCCGTACCCATGGGCATGCCAGGATGGCCCGAATTCGCTTTTTCAACGGCGTCGATGGATAAGGCGCGAATGGCATTGGCAAGGGTTCGGCGAGGTAACATAGTGTTGCGTTCCTAGTTTATCGAAGGAACGTATGATAACGCGAAGTGTCACACGCATCAAAAGTTATTTTCTTAACGGGCCTCTGATGATAAGATGTGTTTTTTTTTAAACCTAGATTAAACCATGGAAGCGGTCTTATGTGTGGAATTGTTGGAGCGATAGCTGAACGTCAAATCGAAGCGATTCTAATCGAGGGATTAAAGCGTCTGGAATATCGCGGTTATGATTCAGCGGGTGTTGCGATTTTAGATCAAACAACAAACGATATTTTACGCAAACGTGTCCATGGCAAAGTGGCTGCATTAGAAAAAGTATTAAGTGACACCCCTCTTTTCGGGCAAATCGGTATCGCCCACACGCGTTGGGCAACGCATGGCCGCCCCAACGAAATCAATGCACACCCCCACACATCAAAAGAAGAAATCAGCGTTGTTCATAATGGCATTATCGAAAACTATCAAGAACTCCGAAAAGCTTTAATTACACAAAATTATATTTTTGAGTCAGAAACAGACACGGAAGTTTTTGTGCATTTATTACATTCAAACTGCGCAACAGAAAACGACATGATGCAGGCGCTACAAAAAACAGCACGACAATTAAAAGGCGCTTTTGCCATTTGTATTTTATCAAAAAAAACACCCGATACTATTTATGCCATTCGCTGTGGTAGCCCTATGGTTATTGGTTTAGGCATTGGTGAAAATTTTATTGCCTCAGACCCACTCGCCTTATTGTCTGTGACACAAAAATTTATTTATTTAGACGAAGGGGATATCGCGGCTATTTCGCGTGCCGAAGTTCACATTAAAAATGCTAACGGTGAAACAGTGCAACGCGCAATTCACGAATGCACATCGGAAGTCGATGCAGCAAGCAAAGGCAATTTCACGCACTACATGTTAAAAGAAATCAGCGATCAACCTGAAGCGGTCGCAGAAACACTGCGATATAGTTTAACATCCGACAATAAGCTGTCTGATATTTTAGGACCGAATACGAATACGATATTATCCGCCATAAAACGCGTACAAATTGTCGCTTGCGGAACCAGTTATAATGCCGGAATGGTTGCGCGGTACTGGATAGAATCCATTGCAAAAGTACCAACGCAAGTGGAAGTGGCAAGCGAATTTCGTTATCGCGATAGTGTTATGGAAGCTGACACTTTATTTATCGCTATTTCACAATCCGGTGAAACGGCAGATACCTTAGCCGCAACGCGCCATGCAAAAAAATTAGGGTGTAGTCATGTTCTGGCTATTTGCAATGTGGCAGAAAGCAGTTTATCCCGTGAATCTGATTTATTGTTTATCACACGATCCGGAAAAGAAGTGGGTGTGGCTGCAACAAAAACATTCACAGCGCAATTAACCGGGCTTGCATTATTAACACTGGCATTAACGAAAGAAAACACAGACGATTTAATTAAAGCATTACAATTATTACCAAAGCTGGTAAAAGATTTATTACAATTAGACGAACGCATTCAAGAAATTGCAAAACAATTTACACATAAACAACATACTTTATTTATTGCGCGTGGAGAATATTATCCAATTGCATTAGAAGGCGCATTAAAATTAAAAGAAATTTCCTACATTCATGCGGAAGCGTATGCTGCGGGTGAATTAAAACACGGTCCGATTGCCTTAATAGACGAAGCAATGCCCGTGATTGTGATCGCCCCCGACAATAAATTATTTGAAAAGTTGGCATCGAATATCCAAGAAATTCAAGCGCGCGGTGGACAAGTGTTTGTGTTATCCAATGCGCCTGCCAATCGATTTGATAATAATGTAACGCATATTGCCATGCCGGCAATGCCTGATTTTATCGCGCCAATTGCTTACACCATTCCGCTGCAATTACTGGCTTATCATATCGCTGTTTTAAAAGGTACGGACATTGATCAGCCGAGAAATTTGGCAAAATCGGTGACGGTTGAGTAATAATTCATGCATATTCGGTTGTAACATAATATTGCGAAGGCTGATGCCCGTCTCTTTTTACGCGCGAAAAATGCGCCATCCATGGCGCGGTCCCGAAACATCCTGTTTCTACGCGCTTCAAAAGAGACGGGAACATCAGCCTTATTCGCAATATTATGTTACAGCCGAATATCAGGTAATAATTTAATATTCCCTTAACTTTCCCCGTGTAGTATAAAGAAATCAAAAATTAAAGAGGAATGTCGCTATGCCTGAATCACAACTCAGTACACCCGTTAATCAAATCGGTACATTCCCAACAGCAATGTCTCCTGAAGCGCCAAAAAAATCTGGCATTGAAGAATGCGCTTCTAGGCTAGAACAAAAAGAAAATAGATCACCTGCAGAAAATAGGGAACTCGACTTACGTTGGAATCCTCTCGCAGCGGCTTTTGCAGAGAAAATCGCTCGGTTAGAGCACAATCCAGATAGGACGTTGAGCGAAACGAGTGATTTAATCCATTATTATCTTTGTCTTTTAGGTAATATTTCCTCTGAAAACAAAGTCGATGTGATCAGAGATGTTATCTCTGAATTACGGAAAACAGGCCCGCGAAACGTTTTTTTTGAAGATACATGCAAAGGTGCGACGCATATCACGCCAGACTTAGCATTCAATGAAATAAGTGTGCTACCTTTTATTTTTTTTGAAGAAAAAAAGCAGTCTCACGCCACCGTAGAAGCTATTTCATCTAACGTACGTAATTTGAAAAGTTATCTTACCGCTGCGATAAAAACAAAACTGGTTCTTCCTTATATCATGGCATTAATAAAAAAAACCCCTGCTATGCAAAAAACAAGAATCGACGTATTACTAAACACCGACAATATGAAAATGTATATTGCTAATAAAGTTGAATTGCTGCAACTCTCCATTCTTAAAGCGATGCTTGATGGGCAGACACCAGCCACAAAAGAAAAAATAGACGAGATCATTCGTTTTGTTCATCTTAATCTTCAATCAAATAAATTATCACTCAATAGCACTGATGAACTCGCCAGAAACATACAGCTGAGATTTTTTGAAATCACAAGAGACCAAAACGGATTATCAACTTATGTTCCACCTACTGAACAACTAACACGCAACTAAAACGCAACAGGCAAGCTTCGCTTGCCTGTTGCCGTTTTGTATCTCAATGGAGAAAGATACTATTTATTCTAAAAGGAATTCGCGATTTTTAACCAACCCTACCACGCATATCTTGATTTTCAACCAAAAACATCTTGCAGTTACCGTTAATTTCAACCAAAATAATAATAAAACAACCGTTACTGGCGACCAAAAATGAAACGAGAACTTCTTAACTATTTGATAGATTGGAAAAAAAGCGATTCTCGTAAACCACTCATTATTCGCGGCGCGCGACAAGTCGGCAAAACCAGCGCTGTTCGTCAATTGGGTGAGACATTTCCCAGTTTCATTGAACTTAATTTTGAAGAGCAGTCCGAACTCAGTTCATTTTTTTCAAAAAACCTAGATCCAAAAGAAATTCTCGTAGATTTACAAGTGTTTTTACGTAAAAACATTACGCCAGGTGAAACATTATTATTTTTAGATGAGATACAGGTTTGTCCACGCGCACTTTTGGCGTTGCGTTATTTTTACGAAAAAATGCCTGAATTACATGTCATTGCTGCAGGATCATTATTAGAATTTGCTATTGAGCAAGTAGGTGTTCCTGTTGGACGCGTGCAGTTTTTACATGCTTACCCAATGTCCTTTAAAGAATTTTTATGGGCATTGAATGAAAATTTTTTGGTGGATGCTATTTTAAATCATGATCCACACAAATCTTTTCAAAGTGCGAATCATGAAAAAGCACTGCGTTTATTTGGAGAATATATTGCCATTGGCGGAATGCCTGAAGCTGTTTTAAACTGGCGTGATCATAAAAATTATTTGCGATGTCAAATCATTCATGATGATTTAATTTCAGCATACAAACAAGATTTCGAAAAATATGCGAAAAAAACACAAATTAAATATGTTGAACATGTTTTTAAAGAAGCGGCTTTGCAGCTCGGTCAACAATTTCAATTTTCAAAAATTCCAGGTGATTTTCGAAAACGCGAATTATCACCTGCATTGACTCTGCTGGAAAAAGCGAATATTGCAACGCGCGTGCAACAGGTTCATGCCCAAGGATTTCCATTGAATGCACAAGCTGACCCCAACTATTTTAAAATAATTTTGGTTGATGTTGCATTAACGCAAACATTACTAGGCGCTATTCCAACAGAATGGATTTTGGATACAGAAAATGCATTTATCAACAAAGGTGCCATTGCGGAAAGCTTCGTTGCCCAAGAATTATTGGCGTATCACAATGCGCGTCAAGATGCAGCGCTATATTATTGGCGACGTAATCAACATGGCAGTGAAGCTGAAATTGATTATCTCATTGAGCAACACGCTAAAATTATTCCCATTGAGGTAAAAGCCGGAAAAGGCAGCACACTTAAAAGTATGCATTTATTTTTAAACACACATCCAGATTCACCTTATGGCATTCGCTTCTCAACGCAGAATTTTTCTGTGCATGAAAAAATTATTTCGTACCCGTTATACGCTGTTATGCTTGCTGCGGAGGCTTAATCTCCGAATAAAATGCAACGGCTCGCCGCCGTTCTAATGCGCCTCATCCCAATTATCACCAACACCTATCGCAATTTCTAAGGGTACATCTATCGTAGTCGCTGCGCGCGCTATTTCCCTCGCTGACGCTCGGGGTTCTGAGAGCGCATTTTCCATGCAGTTTTGAATTATACCGCAAATTTCTGGAACACAATCTGTTTGTACTTCGAAAACCAATTCATCATGCACTTGCATAATCATCACCGCTTTTTTTGCATGATGCGGTAATTTTTCATCAACACATATCATCGCTAATTTTATAATATCTGCAGCTGTTCCTTGCAACGGTGCATTAATTGCCGCTCGTTCCGCCATTTTTCGTCGCATTTGATTGGACGCGTTAATTTCCGGAGTAAATAATCGACGACCTAATAATGTTTCAACATAACCATTTTTTTTCGCAAATTCACGCGCTTCATCCATGTAACGATGCACATTAGGATAACGTGAAAAATACGTGTCCATATATTTTTGCGCTTCATTGCGATCAACACCCAATTGTTTTGCTAAACCAAATGCCGACATGCCATATAATAAGCCGAAATTAATTGCTTTCGCAGAACGTCGCATATCAGATGTCACGTCATTTAATGCAATACCAAACACTTCTGCTGCGGTTGCCGCGTGCACGTCTTGTTTTTTTTCAAACGCTGATAACAAGCCCGGATCTTTGGATAAATGCGCCATAATACGCAATTCAATTTGTGAATAATCCGCCGAAACAATTTTACAACCTGTTGGTGCAATAAATGCTTGTCGAATTTTACGACCTTCCTCGCTGCGAATCGGAATGTTTTGTAAATTCGGGTTCGCTGATGATAAACGTCCCGTTGATGTGACCGCTTGATTGTAGGATGTATGCACGCGACCGGTTTTCGGATTAATTTGTGCTGGTAATGCATCTGCATAAGTTGATTTTAATTTTGATAATTGACGATATTCCACAATCACTTTCGGCAATTCAAAATCAAGCGCTAATTCCTGCATCACTTCTTCATCGGTCGATGGCGCGCCCGTTGGCGTTTTTTTCAAGACAGGCAATTTCATTTTATCAAACAAAATTTCTTGTAATTGCTTGGGTGAGCTTAAATTAAATTCATTTCCAACGAGTTCAAATGCCTTGTTTTGCAATATATTAATGCGGCACGCTAATTCACCACTTTGTTTTTTTAATTTTTCCGCATTAACTAATACGCCGGTAAATTCCATATTTGCTAAAATCGGCATTAACGGCCATTCAATTTGCGTCAACACTTTTTCATAGGATTTTTCAGCAAGAATTTGTGGCATTAAAGTATGATGCAATTGCAACGCAACATCCGCATCTTCAGCGGCATAATTTGTCGCAACAGAAATAGGAACATAATCAAAAGTAATTTGTTTTGCACCTTTTCCAGCAACATCCTCAAATTTAATAGTATTTTTATTTAAATACTTTAAAGCAAGTGTGTCTAAATCATGGCGAGCGTTTGCGCTATTTAACACATACGATTCTAATAGCGTATCTTGCATGGGTGCCGTAATTGTTACACCCTGATTTTTTAAAACTTTATAATCATATTTTAAATTTTGGCCAACGATGGTTTTGTGTTTGTCGTGTAATAATGGCGTTAATCTTTTCAGTACCTTATTACGATCCAACTGTTCATCAATCACCCCCTTTGTAAAAGGGGGTCGGTCCGTAGGACCGGGGGGATTTTTATGAATAAACGGGATATAAACCGCCTTCCCCGCTTTAACAGAAAATGACATACCAACCAATTCTGCGCGCATCGCATCTAAACTGGTTGTTTCTGTATCCATCGAAAATTCTTTTGCGTTCACCAATCGCTGAAAAAATGCTTCAAATGATTTTTCGTCTTGAATTGCGTGATAATGTGATAACCCACTTTGTAAAAGAGTGTCGGTTGCGCCAGCAACCGAGCTGGTTTTTTCTTGTAACTCTCTCAACCATTTCGTAAATTGCAACTCTGTCAATATTGTTTTTAATGCCTCGACATTGGCTTCACCTTTTTTTAAATTTTCCAATTCTAAATTTAATTTCACATCGCAATCAATGGTTACCAATTGTCGCGACAAGCTTAAATTATTAATATGTTCACGCAAACTCTCGCCAATTTTTCCTGTTATTTCAGACGCGTGTTTAATCACCCCATTTAATGAACCATATTTTTCCAGCCATAAAGCAGCTGTTTTTGGCCCTACTTTTGGAATGCCGGGAATATTATCAGAGGTGTCGCCCATCAAAGCCAAATAATCAATAATTTGATTGGGCGCCACACCAAATTTTTCTTTCACACCTTTGTCATCATAAACGCGATCATTCATCGTATTAATTAATGTAATTTTATCATTTACCAATTGCGCCATGTCTTTATCCATGGTTGAAATAACTGTTTTTATACCATGTTTTGAAGCATAAACTGCCAATGTGCCAATCACATCATCGGCTTCAACGCCATCCTGAATAATTAATGGCAATCCCATAGCGCGAATTAATTCAAACAAAGGGGCAATTTGTTCACGCAATTCATCAGGCATCGTTTTGCGATTTGCTTTATATTCAGGATAAATAGCATGCCGAACTGTTTTTCCCTTTGGGTCAAATATAACGCCAATATAATCAAATGACGTTGTGTTCATTAACTTTTTGATCATATTAATAACACCATAAATAGCACCTGTCGGTACGCCTTTTGATGTCGTTAATGGTGGCAACGCATGAAATGCACGGAATAAATAGGATGATCCATCGATTAAAATTAATTGCTTATTCATAGGCAGCCTTCTATTTGAAAGTGTGACATGATATAACGGCAAACGCATAATATCATATTGGATTCAATTCTATGAAAAGATCTGTATCAACCCTCACGTTATTATTCACTTCTGTCAGCGCTATTTTAGGTTCGGGTTGGTTATTTTCCGCATATTATGCAAGCACTCTTGCAGGTCCTTCGGCATTATTGGGGTGGGCAATCGCCGGCTTATCCATTATATTCATTGCGTTTGTTTTCGCCGAGCTCACTGCAATGTTACCCGTCATGGGATCAAGCACACGCATTCCACATATGACACACGGTACTCTGGTTGGCTTTATGTATTCCTGGGTAATTTGGTTGTGTTATGCAGCGCTTCCACCAACTGAAGTACAAGCGATTGTACAATACACCAGTTTTTATCATCCCTCACTTACTTTTAAAAGTGGCGCATTGACTGAAAACGGTTATTTTTTAGCGACTGCGTTAATGCTAGTGATCTGTGCGATCAATGCATTTTCATTGCGCTGGTTATTGCGGTGTAATACTGCTTTAACCTATATGAAAATTTTAATTCCCACCATTTTAA
>MGXX01000077.1:0-195 GCA_001801515.1 Gammaproteobacteria bacterium RIFCSPHIGHO2_12_FULL_38_11 | reverse complement strand
CAATCATTCACCCTGTGCATAGTGCTTTTTTTCCAATGGGTATTAAAGGCATGCTCACGGCTATTTCTGCTGGTGGTATGGTGTATGCATTCAATGGTTTTACACAAGCATGCGAATGGGCCGGCGCAGTGAAAAACCCTGGGCGCAGTTTACCCATTGCTATTATTGGATCCATCGTATTAACACTGATGATTT
>MGXX01000076.1:34424-46767 GCA_001801515.1 Gammaproteobacteria bacterium RIFCSPHIGHO2_12_FULL_38_11 | reverse complement strand
TTCTAAAACGCATTTAGTTAGCGGGGGTATTTATTTATGCAAAAACTTGACAAGTCACATAGCAGCGACCGTGAAACTTTGCGCTTCAGTATGCTTTTTCAACACAAATTATAACGTGCAGCCCGTCACATTAAATTTTATTTACTGAATAGTCGGGTTTCACGGTCGCTGGCGCTCTCGTTTCCATTGCCTTCGAACAAAAACTTCGCCGCTATGGCTATTTTTATCGGAATAATTGAGATAGAATCCGCATCTATGAATAAACAAAACACCAAAAAATTGTACATCAAAACCCACGGCTGTCAGATGAACGAATACGACAGCCAAAAAATGCTGGACGTACTGCACGTGTCGCACGGATTTGTAAAGACTGAGGATCCTTACGAAGCCGATGTCATCTTATTCAATACGTGTTCTGTACGTGAAAAAGCCGAAGAAAAAGTATTTTCTGATTTAGGCCGTGCGCGTGAAATCAAACTTAAAAAACCAGATTTGATTATTGGTGTGGGTGGCTGCGTTGCCAGCCAAGAAGGTGAAGCCATTGTCAAACGCGCACCCTATGTTGATATGGTTTTTGGTCCGCAAACTTTACATCGCCTCCCTAAATTAATCGACGCTGCAATTAAAACAAAAAAACCCGCTGTCGATATTAGTTTTCCCGAAATTGAAAAATTTGATTATTTACCTGAAGCAAAAACAGATGGACCAACAGCACTTATTTCAATTATGGAAGGCTGCAGTAAATACTGTAGTTTTTGTGTTGTGCCTTATACACGTGGTACTGAAATTAGCCGACCATTTGATTCCATCATTGCGGAAATTGCACAACTAACCGAGCAAGGCGTTAAAGAAATTACCTTGCTCGGACAAAATGTAAATGATTATCGTGGATTAATGCATGATGGCAATATTGCCGATTTAGCACTATTGGTTCATTACGTTGCTGCCATTGACGGCATAAAACGCATTCGTTTTACCACATCACACCCTTCTGCTTTTTCACAAAATTTAATTGATGCTTATGCAGATGAACCAAAATTAGTAAATCATCTGCATTTACCAGTACAAAGTGGCTCTGATCGCATATTGGCAGCAATGAAAAGAAATTACACGGCACTGGAATATAAATCTAAAATTCGCGCATTGAAAAAAGTACGTCCTGATATTTCCATTTCATCGGATTTTATTATTGGCTTTCCCGGTGAAACGGATAAAGATTTTGAAGACACAATGAATTTAATTGCGGATGTCGGTTTTGATTTTTCGTTTAGTTTTATTTACAGTCGTCGTCCTGGCACACCTGCTGCATCACTGCCTGACACTGTTCCTATGGAAATTAAAAAAGAACGCTTGGCTATTTTACAAAACCGTATCGATCAAAACACGGCGGAAATCAGCCGACGTATGGTAGGGTCAGAACAAATAATATTAGTGACAAAAGCTTCATTCAGAAATCCCAATGAAATGGCAGGACGAACTGAAAATAATAGAATGGTTTCATTTAAAACGCTTTCTGGACAATATGAGGCTAATTTAATTGGGCAGTTGATTTCTGTGCAAATAACGGATGCGAATAGGAATTTTTTGATGGGTGAGGAAATTGAAAATCCCCCCGGTTTGCTAGCGCAAACCGCCCCCCTTTTTCAAAGGGGGTAAATTAGATGAAACTGATTCTACTCAATGCAGCAAACCATCCTAATATCCCAACAAAAAAACAATTCCAACATTGGATTAATGAAACAATTAAAGTAATTCATGAGAAAATCCCCGTAACTTGCAATGAAGTATGCATTTCCATTATTGATAAGGAAACCAGCGCACACTTAAATGAAACCTATCGCCAAAAAACAGGGCCCACAAATGTGTTATCCTTTGTTTATGAACCAACACCAGGCATAGTTCAAGCGTCATTGGGGGATTTAGCCATTTGCGCAGCAATAGTGGAGCGCGAGTCACCCTTAGAAACGGAAGCACACTGGGCGCATTTAACTGTTCACGGGCTTTTGCATTTAGTAGGGTATGATCATATTATTGAAGTTGATGCAAAAATAATGGAAACATTGGAAATTAAAACATTAAAGCAACTTGGATTTAAGGATCCTTATCTATGAATGACCACCCTTCCTGGCTTGATCGCTTAAGCCATTTTTTATCGCGTGAACCCCATAGCCAAAAACAATTAATCGACATGTTACGCGATGCAGAGCATCGCCAATTAATCGACCATGATGCCTTAAAAATGATTGAAGGCGTGCTTTCAGTTTCAGATAAAAAAGTCTGCGACATTATGATCCCCCGTCCACAAATGACAGTGCTCGCTGGCGATGCGCACCCAGTCGATGTGATATCAACGATTATTCAATCGCAACATTCTCGTTTTCCTGTCACAGGAGAACGCCCTGATAAAATTCTCGGTATTTTATTGGCCAAAGATTTATTGCCTTTTTGCATCAATGAAAAACATGAAACGCCTATTCGTGATTTAATCCGTCCGGTAGTTTATATTCCAGAAAGTAAACCACTGGATATTTTATTAAAGGAATTTCGTTTGAATCGAAATCATATGGCCATTGTCGTTGATGAGTATGGCGGTGTTTCGGGTCTCGTTACAATTGAAGATGTTTTAGAAGAAATTGTTGGCGATATAGAAGATGAATACGATATCGATGAGAAAAAATTACTTATTAAAGAAATTGAAAAAAATATTTTTATGGTAAATGCGTTAACCCCCATTGACATATTTAATCATTATTTTAAAACTGATTTTAATAATGCAAATTTTGATACAATTGGCGGATTAATTGTGCAGGCTTTTGGTTATTTACCTAATCGCAATGAAACCATTACTTTTGGTGATTTTGAAGTACAAGTTACTAAAGCAACCAGACGCGGCATTCAGAGTTTGCAGTTTAGGAAAACAGTATGATCTGGATTTCAATTATTTCTCTGTTCATCGGCGCGCTGCTTCCATTGGCCTTTTCGCCCTTTAATATTTATAGTATTGCCTTTATTATTCCAGCCATTTTATTGTTTCTCTGGAAAAACACATCACCTCGAAAAGCGCTCGTAACAGGCTGGCTTTTTGGCTTGGGATTTTTTGGAATAGGTACGTCGTGGATATTTATCAGTATTCATCGCTTTGGAAATTCATCGACAATATTGGCGGCGTTGATTACATTTCTATTTGTTGCTATGTTAGCTTTTTATCCTGCTACGCTCGGTTATGTTTTTCGAAAATGTTTCTCACGTTTTTCTGATGCAAAAAAATGTTTATTGGTTTTTCCAGCGCTATGGGTCATTTGGGAATATGCCCGTTGCGAATTTTTCAGCGGATTTCCATGGCTTTTATTGGGTTATGCACAACTCACCACACCCCTACAAGGTTTAGCGCCGATTGTCGGTATCTATGGATTATCATTAGCAACTACTGCAATCAGTGGCGCCTTGGTTTTGCTGGCCACAAAACAGTCTCGTTTTATTAAAATAATTTGTTTTGTTGTTATTTTTGGGTTGATCGGTTCAGGCTGGATTTTGAAAGATCACGTTTGGACAAAACCAATTGGTCTTCCGCTGAAAGTCAGCTTAATTCAGGGAAATATCCCACAATCCGTAAAATGGGACGCATCTTATGTAATGCAAAATATTAATATCTATAAAAATTTAACATTCGATCATTTTTCCAGTGAATTAATTGTTTGGCCTGAAGGGGCGTTTCCTGTTTATGCGCAAGATGCAAAAACGTTTATTCGACAGCTAGGACAGCTTGCTAAAAAAAATAACAGCAATATTATTTTTGGCGTACCAATTGAAAACGGCACAGAATATTACAATGGCGTGTTATTAATTGGTGATAATAATGGGCAATATTTAAAACAGCATTTGGTTCCGTTTGGAGAATATACTCCCTTATCCGATATTTTCGGGAAGATCATGACTTATTTTAAAATCCCCATGTCTGGTTTTTCTCGTGGACCAAAGAATCAAGCTGCTTTGAAAATTAAAATTGAAAATCCCCCCCAGCCCCCCTTTTCCAAAGGGGGGAGCAGCTTCACACGCCCCACCCCCCAGTCCTCCCTTTTCAAAGCAGAACGCAATATTCGTATCGCGCCTTTTCTGTGCTATGAAATTGCTTTTCCCAACCAAGTCCTACATTCTGCAGAAAAAAGCGAATTATTACTGACATTGTCAGATGACAGCTGGTTTGGAAAATCCATTGCACTGCCACAACATTTACAAATGGCCCAAATGCGCTCACTTGAAACAGGACGCTTTCAATTACTGAGCACAAATACAGGGATTACTGCTTTTATTTCTCCATTCGGGAAAATAATAAAGGGTGCGCCAATTGATCAACGCATTGTTATCACAGATGATGTGCAACCAATGACGGGAAAAACGCCCTTAATGATATGGCATTATTACCCCATTACCGCACTCATTACATTGATGCTGTTATTATTATTTGTGTGTTAAATTAATTTTTTCTGCTAACTTAGGAACAGGTACGAAATAAGTCGTACAACTGGTGGCCAAGATGGCGTGAGATTTAAATGTTTTGATTGAGAAAATGTGAAGGAATGCTTATTGCATTTCGAACATTTTCGAATGAAAAACATTTAAAGATCACGTCATATTGGGCGATCAGTTGTACGGCTTATTTCGTACCTGTTCCTTACTGTGACTTAATGGTTTTTGCTGATTATTGGCAATCATGGCTTTTGCTGATTTCAACGCTGATACATTTGCTGCTGTTTCACGGCTCAACAATAACATCTGCGCATCAACAACCACACCTTCGCGCGATGCTTTTCCTTTTTGTGCAATGCCGCCTGCAAACGATGCAAAACTAGCCGTGCTTGCACCGAGACCAGAATATTTTGCATGAAAATAATCTTGTCCGCCTTTTGAGGGAATACCCATTAAATTCCCAACGACATGCTGAAGAACTGAATAATCAACTGGTCTCTTACTGATATCGACAAATTGTTTAAAGAGTTTTGTTTCAAGTAGTACACCTTCGGGCACAACAGTCACACCTGAATCATCAGCATTAACCAGAATTTTGTCGTTAGCAATGGCGTCTTTTAACCATTTTAAAAATGCCTCAGCGTCCTCATTTGTGGGGCTCAGCATATCAACCAATGCACCATCTAAAGTACTTAAGACAAGAATAATATCTTCACGTTTAATTAATGCAAGCACCCAGCTAATGATTTTACTGTCTTCATTTTCTTGATCTAATAATGCAGACAACCAATCAGCAAAAATAACCAAGTCATCTGAAAGCCATAAGAATAATTCACGCGGTATTAATTGTTTTGCTAAAATCGGGGTTACTTCAGATGAAAAACGAAAATAAGCTGCAGTGATAGGATACATTTTATAATAATTGGCTTGCCCGATCATTGAACCGCTGAAGGCATTCCAATCACGTAGAAATTCACCTTCGTCATTAACCAATATAATTCGTTGATTTGTCATTACACGCGCAACATCTTTTAATAATGCAGCGGAGAACACAGCGAATTTTAATAATGGCGTTGCTTGCAATCTTCCCAGTTGACAAAATTTTTGAAATGTAACAGCAGCACGCGCCAATCCATAATTTAATAAACTGCCTAATATACCGCTGGTTTTGTGCGGTAATACTTGCACGAATTCCATGTAATTTTGAATTAACTGGCCATAAGATGAATCAAAATCTACTTGAGATAATTCGGATAAGTCGCGGATTTGTCGTAACAACCCTTTGTGTCGCTGCCCAAAATGTAATTTGTCGCCACTTAATACGGGCAATAAATAACCTTCTTCGTACGTGTGAAGCTTAGGGTGCGATCCAATGCCACTACCGGTTTTGATAAACATAATTGATTCATCCATAATCCTTGACACAATCAACAAGATATCTCATCCTGCACCATTGTTCAAACACTCAGGTAATTTCATGAATAATGATTATTGTCCAGCTGAGATTGAATCTCATGCACAAGCAGATTGGGAAAAAAGCGGCATTTTTGAGGCAAAAGAAAACGATACGCGTGAGAAATTTTATTGTTTGTCGATGCTGCCCTATCCCAGCGGTGAACTACACATGGGACATACACGCAATTACACGATTGGTGATGTTATCGCTCGTTATGAGCGCATGAAGGGTAAAAATGTTTTGCAACCGATGGGGTGGGATGCGTTTGGTTTACCTGCTGAAAACGCCGCTATTCAGCGTCAATTGCCCCCTAGTGTTTGGACACGCGACAATATTAAAAAAATGCGTACGCAACTGCAGCAATTAGGATTAGCGGTAGATTGGACACGTGAAATCGCAACCTGTGATCCAACTTATTATCGTTGGGAACAATGGTTATTTATTCAGCTGTTTAAAAAGGGTTTGGCTTATAAAAAGAAGTCATTAGTGAATTGGGATCCGATTGATCAAACTGTTTTGGCCAATGAGCAAGTGGTTGAGGGTAAAGGTTGGCGATCGGGAGCACCGGTTGAACGCCGCGAAATTTCACAGTGGTTTTTGAAAATCACTGACTATGCTGAAGAATTGCTAACTGGCTTGGATGAATTAACACAGTGGCCACAACAAGTTGTGCAAATGCAACGAAACTGGATCGGAAAATCAGAGGGCATTGAAATTGATTTTGCAACCCGGGATGGGAAATTAACTGTTTTCACAACACGACCCGATACATTAATGGGCGTAACCTACTTAAGCATTGCCATCGAACATCCGCTTGTAATAAATGCCGCTGAAAATAATGCAACATTAAATGATTTTATTATTCGCTATAAAAAAACATCGGTTGCGGAAGCCGATATCGCCACTCAAGAAAAATGTGGATGCGACACTGGCTTATTTGCATTTCACCCTATAACACAGAAAAAAATCCCTATTTGGGTTACTAACTTTGTATTGATGGAATATGGTTCGGGTGCCGTTATGGCAGTGCCAGCACATGATGAACGTGATCATGAATTTGCAAAAAAATATAATTTAATCATTCAGCCTGTTATAAAAGCGCCTGAAGCATGGGATTTTAATGCATCTGCGTACACAGACCACGGCACATTAATTAACTCTTTAATGTTTGACGGATTAAACGACAAAAATGCAATCACTACTATTAATCATTATTTAACTGATAAAAAAATTGGGAAAGTGCGTATTAATTATCGTTTACGCGACTGGGGCATTTCACGTCAACGTTACTGGGGCACCCCCATTCCTATGGTGCATTGTGATCACTGCGGTGATGTTCCTGTTAACGAAAAGGATTTACCGGTAATTTTACCAGCGCACTTAATTCCAACGGGGGCGGGCTCACCCTTAGCTTCTTGTGTTGGATTTTACGAAACTAACTGCCCTACTTGTGGTAAAAAAGCCAAACGCGAAACTGATACGATGGATACCTTTATGGAATCATCGTGGTATTACGCACGATACTGCTCGTTTGATCAAAACAATTCTATTCTTGATGAACGCGTTAACTATTGGACCCCTGTCGATCAATACGTCGGTGGCATTGAACATGCCGTTCTTCATTTGTTATATGCACGGTTTATGCATAAAATATTGCGCGACGTCGGCACACTAAATTCAAATGAACCCTTTAAAAAATTATTAACTCAGGGCATGGTTTTAAAAGACGGTGCAAAAATGTCGAAATCCAAAGGTAATGTGGTCGCGCCTGAATGCATTATTGAAACACAGGGGGCTGATACCGCACGTTTATTTATGATGTTTGCAGCACCGCCTGAATTATCATTGGAATGGTCAGATGCAGGCGTTGAGGGTGCATATCGTTTCTTAAAAAAAATATGGAAGTTGGCCACTCAGTTGGAAAAAACAGTTGCTATTAAAGAAATCCCCCCCGGCCCCCCTTTTTCAAAGGGGGGAGATGTAAACTTATCTTTTTCAAAGGGGGGAGATGTAAACTTATCTTTTTCAAAGGGGGGGGATGTAGGCTTATCTTTTTCAAAGGGGGGATCAACCCTACAAAAGCAATACCGAGAAATGCATTTGATTTTACAGCAAGCGAACCTTGATATGGAACGTCAGCAGTTTAATACGGTTGTTTCAGCTTGCATGAAATTATTGAACTTACTACAGGAAATTGATATAACTAACGAATTAAATAAGCAATTTTTATATGAAGGCTACGGTATATTATTACGCCTGCTTGCACCTATCACCCCACACATCACACATTATTTATGGCAAGTATTAGGCTATGGAAAAAATATTATGGCGTCTAGCTGGCCTGTGGTTAATGTTAGTGCGCTAGAAACAGATCAACTTGACATGATCATTCAAGTAAATGGAAAATTACGTGGGAAAATAAGTGTTTCAATTAATCAAGGCGAAGCATCCATTCAATCACAAGCATTGGCTGAAAAAACCATTCAACCTTTTATTTTAAATAAAAAAATCAAACGGGTCATCATTGTCCCCAAAAAATTAATCAATATAGTGGCATTATGAAAAAAATTATCGCGTTAACTATTCTTCTGTTTTGCTTTGTCTGTAGCGGCTGTGGATTTCACATGCGATCTGATTCTGAATTTCCAGATCAATTGCAAACAATCTATTTTTCAAGCACAAAACCCTATGGCGAATTATCTACACAGTTAAATAATCTTTTTCACGCCATGAATATCCGCGTCGTTAAAAAACAGTCCGCTGCACGTTTTTCAATTTTAGTATCAAAAAATAAATTTATTTACAGCAGGCCCGACATTGTTGATACCACCCTGCCGACAAGCATTAATTTTGTAAGCTTTGCAAGTGTGACTATTTTAGATAACCAAAACAAAAAAGCAGTCATTTCAAACTCATTTACAGCAACGCAATCCCTCACGCTGAACGTCAATCAAATTTACACAACCAATTCAAATACGCTTATCAAACAGCAATTAAACCGAAAAATTGCTTATCTTATTTATTATTGGTTAACCTCAAGTAATACAAAAATGGCGCTAAATCATGCAACTGCCCCTCAATCAATTAAGCACTCACGTCAATAAAAAATTGTCGTCACTTTATTTAATCAGTGGCGATGAATCATTATTGATTCAAGAAGCGCGTGATTTAATTATTCATGAAGCAAAAAAAAATGGATTTTTGGAAAAAGAAATTTACCATATTGGCACGGGGTTTTGCATTGAAAAACTCATTGAGATAAATCAAAATCAAAGTTTATTCTGTAACAAACTACTAATAGATATTCGAAATACCAATGCAAAATTTGATGCTGCTTTTGTTACCTTCTTAAAAAAATATATTGAAGATTCTGCTGATGATCGCTTACTTATTATTTCTACTGAAAAATTAACAGGTGCCCAACAAAAAACGGCTTGGTGTGAATTGATTAAGAAAAGTGGCGTTTTTATTCCTGTTTGGCCTATTAAAATAAATGTGTTGCCACAGTGGATTATTGAGCGCGGAAAAAAACTGCAATTAAAAATACCTTTCGATATTGCTCGAATTTTAGCAAATTTTACAGAAGGTAATTTATTAAGTAGCCAACAAGCACTTGAAAAATTAAATATGCTTTATCCGAATATAGAAATTACACGTGAACAATTAATTTCCGTACTGTCTGATCATGCCCGTTTTAATATTTTTGATTTGTCTGAGTCTATTATACAAGGCGACATTAAAAAAATATCTCGAATTATTGCACGATTAGAGCAAACTGGTGAAGAACCCACATTGGTTTTATGGGCAATATGCCGTAAACTGCGTGAAACTGCAACCCTTCATAAAGCCCTACAAAAAGCGTCACATATAGATGAAATCATTAAAGGCGCGCGAACAGGTAATGTTTGGCAGGGTTTATTAGAATTGAGTTTATTATGAGACCATTTGGTATACTTGGGGGCACATTTAATCCTATTCATGAGGGACACATTGCCATTGCAGAACACGTTTTGCATCTCTGTAATCTGGAGCGCATTGAATTTGTTCCTTGTTTTCAGCCACCCCATCGCGATGAAGTAATTGCATCACCTGAAAATCGGCTGAATATGGTTAAGTTAGCAATTCAAAATCATCCGAGCTTTTTTATAAATGATTATGAAATACAACAACAGAAAATAAGTTACACGATCGATACAGTGTCTTATTTACGAAAACAAAATCCAAACAAGCCAATTTTTTTGATTTTAGGTGGCGATGCCTTCGCACATTTTCATGAATGGAACGAATGGCAAAAAATTCTTGCTGCCGTTAATATTATTGTTGTAAAACGATTTTCATCAAATACCACAAAGACGCTGGCGGAAGCCTATACACAAACACAGCAATATATCACAAACAATATAGATGATTTTCAAAAGTCTATTTCTGGAAAAATTTATTTCGACAATATCAACCCCATCTCTACTTCTGCAACCCAAATTCGAAAAGAAATTGCCGCTGGGAAAAAAAACATTGCTGGCTTAAACAAGGCTGTTTATGCCTATATTCTCAAAAATAAAATATATTAAACAGAACAGAATAGAATGAAACCATGTTATGATTACACTTTTTTCGACTTGCGGAAATATTATGAATCTCAATGAACTGGTCAAACTTGTACGAAAACACTTGGACGACAATAAAGCACAAGATGTCACTGAATTAGACGTCACCAAACTAACGGATTGCACGGATATTATGGTTATTGCAACTGGAACCTCCACTCGTCATGTGCAATCTATCGCAAAAAAATTAATTTCAGCAGTAAAAGAATCGGGTGTGCGCCCTTTGGGCATTGAAGGCGAGTTAACGGGTGAATGGGTTTTGGTCGATTTAGGTGATGTGCTTGTTCATATCATGCTGAAATCTGAACGAGAATTATATGACCTCGAAGGATTGTGGACTGCAGCAGAACAGCACCGATTAAAATAAAGCGACCTGTTCCTAAGGATAAAATGGAGATAAAACATCTCATGCAAATCACCATCATCGCCGTCGGAAAAAACATGCCTTCTTGGATAACCCAAGGTTATCTAGAATATGCGCAGCGCATGCCTCCCATTTATCATATTAACCTAATTGAAATTAACGCAGAAAAACGGACTAAAAATGCTGATATTGTAAAAATAATCACTGCTGAGGAAATAAAAATAAGAGCTGCCATTCCCAAAGGCAGTTATTGTATCGCACTTGATCGAATCGGAAAAACACAAGACACTAAAACACTCGCCAAGCTTCTTCAAAAATGGCATGATAATCAACAATCTATTACTATCGTGATTGGCGGACCCGAAGGATTGTCCGAACATTTTTTAAAAGGCGCCGATGAAATTTGGTCCTTGTCTGCAATGACACTGCCCCACCCATTGGTGCGCATTGTTTTGGCAGAGCAAATTTATCGTGCATGGACCATAACAGTTAATCACCCTTATCACCGATGAATAATACAAACCCTAATACATCGCAAGAATTAAAACGTTTTTTTAAACGTAGCATCGTATGTACCACTATCGTACTCATATTGTTTTTTATTTTAATTTTACGATTAATTTATTTGCAAATATTTGAACATAGTTTTTATGCCACATTATCAAACCGAAATGTTATTAGCATTGTTCCCGTAAAACCCAACCGGGGATTAATTTACGATCGCAATGGCGTATTACTCGCAAAAAATATTCCTGTTTATAGTTTAATGATAACGCCTGCTCGTGTAAAAGATCTTCCCCGAACGATCACAGCCCTTGCAAAATTATTACAATTAACCCCGGAGGAAATAAGCAATTTTTATCGCATTGTAAAACAGTATTATCCCTATCAATCCGTTCCGCTAAAACAATCACTCTCTGAAAACCAAGTTGCCAGCTTTTATGTCAATCAATACCGCTTTCCGGGTGTTGAGGTACAAACCAATATGATTCGAAATTATCCGCTCGCCAACACCATGAGCGACGTTGTTGGTTACGTCGGGCGAATTAACGCAAATGAATTAGCGCAAGTGAATCCAACCAATTACACTGCGTCGGATGAAATTGGAAAAGCGGGGGTTGAGGCAGAGGATGAAGAATTATTGCATGGCACCATGGGCTCTGAAGAAGCGGAAATTGATGCTAACGGGAAAGTAGTTCGGGTATTAAAAACAACGCCGCCTGTTCCTGGTGATAATATTTATTTAACAATTGATAGCAAATTACAAGCTTATATAGCAGGATTACTCGGAAAAAATGTAGGCGCGGTTGTTGCTATTCAGCCTGCAACAGGACAAGTATTAGCGCTCGTTACAAAACCAAATTACGATCCAAACATGTTTGTTCAAGGCATGACGCATGCACAATACCGTGAAATCACAACAGATCCTGAACACCCTTTATTTAATCGTGC
>MGXX01000076.1:33384-34416 GCA_001801515.1 Gammaproteobacteria bacterium RIFCSPHIGHO2_12_FULL_38_11 | reverse complement strand
CTACTTATGCGCCAGGCTCAACTGTTAAACCCTTTATTGCATTTGGTGCTTTGAATGATGGCGTCATCACAACACAAGATTATATTTTTGATCCTGGATTTTTCCGCCTTCCTAACACGCAACATATTTTTAAAAATTGGGTTAAAAAAGGATTTGGCTGGGTCAACGTGACTAAAGCAATTCGCGTTTCTTGTGATACCTTCTTTTATCAATTGGCAATTGTTTTAGGAATTGATCGTTTAGACCAAGCATTAGCACAATTTGGATTTGGTCAATTAACAGGGATTAATTTGCCAGCTGAGCGCGCGGGTAATGTGCCCTCACCCGCATGGAAACAAAAACATATCGGTCAGCCTTGGTATGCGGGCGATACCGTTGTGGCAGGCATTGGTCAAGGTTATATGACAGCAACCCCTATTCAATTAGCGACGGCCACTGCTGTTATGGCGGAACGCGGATTGCGCTTTCAACCAACAGTGTTATTAAAACTACAGCAACCCAATGGCATTAGCACAACAATGCAACCTATCATTGAAACCCCAATTGTCGCAAAAGATCCTAAAACATGGGAAACGGTGATTTCGGCAATGCAAGAGGTCACTTCAAATGCACACGGTGGGACAGCTTATGGTACATTTTTAGGCGCACCTTATTCTTCTGCGGGAAAAACAGGCACAGCACAACTGTATGACAACAGCAAAAACAATTCAGATCAAAGCAAAAATGCAGCGCAAAAAATCGTACCTCGGCGATTACAAAATAATCATTTATTTATTGTGTTTGCACCTGTTGATAATCCACAAATTGCTGTTGCGGTTGTGGTTGAACATATTCACGGTATGTCACAATCAGCCGTACAAATTGCACGGCAATTAATCGATTTTTATATGCAAGAACAAAAACAAGAAACGCCGACAGTGAACCCTGATATCACTTCAATACCACAAGCGATTTTACCTACGCCACAGGGGAATACTCAACCAACACCCTTTGTTGAAAAACATAATTTACCAGCCCCCGCAGGAGCAAGCT
>MGXX01000076.1:15355-33348 GCA_001801515.1 Gammaproteobacteria bacterium RIFCSPHIGHO2_12_FULL_38_11 | reverse complement strand
ATTACAGCAACAAATGGAATCCGGGATTGATACGCAGATGGATATGCAAAATACGGGCTCATCCAATAAAAATAATTAATGGCAATTATCGATTTACGGTAGCAACAGTATGATATAAAATAAAGTGTATCTTTAAACAACAATATGACTTGGAGATTTTCAATGAAAAAAATTCTATTATTAACCTCAGGCTGGTTATTCACTCTAACATCAACATTTGCTGCAGCAAATGACAGCAAGATGATCTTCACAATTAATAATCAAACTCATCAAACTATCAAAAACCTTTATGCTTTCCCTGCATCATCCAACCTTAGTCCAACGAAATTAACAGAAACAGAACTGCCTACCGGCAACACCGTCCTTACATTCACTATTCTCAATTCCGAGAAAATAGCAGGTATCGCGCTTGCAGCGGGAAGCAATTCCGCAATCAATATTTCTGGCACATACACACCAGCTGCGCTGGCTAATCATAAAAAGACTACTGATTCACAATGTTACAGCCATAATCCTATTTATTCTGTCACCTGTACAAATAAATCAATCCATGGTGTTTATCATGTTGATGCTACGATCTCCACAAATTAAACCATGGAATATCTGCCTATAGGGGAACGCTGTTGCAGGTTCCTCATAACGATCTAATTGACAACATAAAATTAATGACGTACAGTTACCGTAAATATGTACGTCACACAGGGTAGGCATTATGACAACAAAACTTACACTAAGAATCAATCCACTGCTAATTAAACGCGCCAAAGACTATTCAAAAAGGCATGGGAAATCAGTTTCGCAAATTGTTGGGGACTATTTTTTACTTTTAAATCATGTCAAAAAATCAAAAGAAAAAATTTCATCACTCCCGATTACCAGATCATTACGCGGTGTTTTAAAAGGAATAAATCTTTCTGAAATGGATTATAAAAAGCACCTAGAGAAAAAATATTTATGAAAATTATGTTTGATACTAATATCATCCTTGATTTATTATTAGAACGAAAACCATTTGTTGATTATGCCCAAGACTTGTTTGACAAGGTCGAGTCAGGAAAAATTGATGGCTATTTAGGCGCAACAACGATCACAACTCTTGATTACCTACTAACAAAATCATTGCCCTCCAAGGAAGCAAAAAAAATTATTAAAACATTATTAAAACTTTTTGAAATTGCCCCTGTTAATCGTCTTATTCTTGAAGATGCGCTTGATGCTGGATTTCTTGATTTTGAAGATGCTGTTTTGCATTCAGCTGCAATTCATTGCGGCGTTCAAGCCATTGTTACTCGCGATGAGAAAGGATTTAGTAAGGCGCAACTCGCCATTTACTCTCCAGAAGCATTATTAACTGTAATACCTTCTGACTAAAATATATGCCAATAAAAACAATTAATAATATTCCCATTTATTACGAACAACACGGCCAAGGTGACGACCTGGTTTTAATCGGCGGCATGACATCCGATCACCAAGTATGGAAATCGGCATTGCGTTTATTAACACCCCATTTTCGCGTACTCATTTTTGATAATCGCGGTGCCGGGCAAAGCGGTTCACCCGATTATCCTTACACAATGGAAATGATGGCGACTGATACCTTGCAATTAATGGATGCACTAGCTATTAAACGTGCGCATATTATTGGCCATTCAATGGGCGGCGCTATTGCACAGCAAATTGCGCTCACTGAACCTGAAAAAATAAATAAATTAATATTAGTCTGCACGCGCGCAAAAATAAGTACGATAGGAAGCATGATATTTTCGATGCGTGAAAAATTGCAAGCCACTGGCATGAAGGATGATGTCTTAGCCGAATATGTAATGCCATTTTTATTTTCTGAAACTTTTTTACAAAATAAAATAAATGTCAAAGGCTTTGCACATTGGACAATACAAAATCCCTTTCCGCAAACTGCTATGGGTTATCGCAATCAATTAAATGCGACAAAAACAAGAGATTTTACAGATCAATTATATAAAATTAATATACCAACACTTGTTATTTCAGGAGAGGAAGATATTATTTCCCCTGCCCGTTATGGTAAAAAAATAGCAAAATTATTAGGGAATGGAAAATTCATTTCAATTCCCGACTGCGCGCATATGCCGCATGTTGAAAAGTCAAAAGCGTTTTTTGAGATTGTCATGGACTTTTTATGTAGAGACGGCGATTTATCGCGTCTCTGATGACACGTTATGCATGCCGAGACGCGATAAATCGCCGTCTCTACATACAAACCCCGACCACCTTACCCGCAACAGTAATCCTAAAAAACACGGTATTGAACTATTACACCACCATGATATCTTCTCTCAATTAAATTTAATTAAAGCATACCCTTTAAGGGTAGGATTGTGATATGATATTCATAGAAACTACTTTTTTTACAAAATACCTTCCGTCTTATTTAACAGATGACGAGTACAGTGAACTACAAGACTTTTTAATGCAAAAACCAGATGCAGGCGCATTAATTAAAGGCACCGGCGGATTACGTAAACTCCGTTGGCCTTCCGATAACAAGGGAAAACGTGGCGGCGTCAGAATAATTTATTACTGGCAAACGAAACTCGACCAATTTTACATGATGACAATTTACGGGAAAAACGAAATGTCAGATTTATCATCTGATGATAAAAAAGAATTAAAAAAAATACTAGCGAGATGGTAATCATGACTACAAAACATAAACGTAATTTATTTGAAGAATTAAAGCAGGGAAGCGAAGAAATCCATGCGTATAAATTAGGCAAAATAACGCTGCGAACTTATGATGGCAAAAAAAAACCTCGCCCAAAAGTAACTGCAAACATTATTCGTAATACGCGTCAAAAATTGCATATGTCTCGCGCTGTCTTTGCAATTACACTCCGCGTTTCGCCTAGAACACTAGAGAAATGGGAGCAAGGCGAAACCATTCCAAATGATCAAGCTGCCGCCCTTATTTTAATGGTGCGAAAATACCCAGACACACTGCAAAGATTAATGGAAATTTAACATGCATGAGAAATTACAAGCAGCAGAAATGAAGAATGATGCCTTAGCGAAATATGTAATGCCTTTTTTATTTTCGGAAACTTTTTTACAAAATAAAATGAATGTCAAAAGCTTTACACAATGGACTTTTTATGTAGAGACGGCGATTTATCGCGTCTCTGATGACACGTTATGCATGCCGAGACGCGATAAATCGCCGTCTTTACATATAAACTCTGACCACCCTGCCCGTTAAATGACATAATAATTCATGCGGAACGGTATCAACACATTGCGCAATTTCAGCAACGGATAAATCAGGGCCCCATAACGTCACTGTGTCATCCACCGCAACATCAGGCAGGTGAGAGACATCAACCGTAATTACATCCATAGACACACGCCCAACAATCGGACAACGGTGTCCGCGAATTAAAACGGGGGTGCCATTTTTAGCTGATCGAGGATAACTATCACCGTAGCCCATTCCAACAATGCCAATTTTCATATCGCAGGATGCGGTAAATGTGCATGAATATCCTATTTTTTCACCTTTATTGACTGCTTTAATCGCAATTAATTTAGAAGTTAGGGTCATCGCCGGAATAAACTTTTTCATCAAGGCATTGTGCGGATCATTTGTTTGAAAGGGTGAAACACCATACAACATTAATCCAGGACGCACCCAATCGTAATGCGCATGAGGGTAGGCTAAAATACCCGCAGAATTTAATAAGCTTTTTTCATTACTCATATTTTTCGTTAATTTTTCAAAATTATTTATTTGCTGATCTGTGAAGGAATGATTGGTATTATCTGCATCCGCCAAATGAGAACACACAACAAAAGGCTTCTGAATAAAAGGAAAACTATTTAATTTATGATAAACAGATTGCAAATTCTGTTGTGAAATGCCCAAGCGATGCATTCCAGTATCAATTTTCAGCCATATCCGCAATTTTTTATTGCGCATCGATTGATTATTGTCGAGCAATAACAATTGGTTTGAATCATGAATACAAGCAATAATGCGATTGTCATTTAAAAAAACAGCCATTTCATCTGCTGTGATAAACCCGCGCATAACCACAATATCACGATCAACCCCTGCTTCACGCAATTGCAATGCTTCAGCAAGAGTTGCCACACCCAATGCGTCAACCGTAGGCATTGCATTTGCGATGTGAATTAAGCCGTGGCCGTATCCATTGCTTTTTACCATGGCCAAAATTTTTAGTTTTGGCATTAATTGACGGATTAAATTAAGGTTGTGTGAGATGGCTTTTAAATCGACTGTTGTGATGGCTGTGGAGTTCATAAAGTGTCAGTGTGAGGTGAGAGTGTGGGTGTGAAAAGTCGACTCACACACAAATTGCATTTGAATAAAGTAATTTTACACCGCTAGTTTGCATGGCTTTCAATGCATTTTCAATACCGTGTTTTTCCGAATTAATACCACGACAACCATCCTGAATTAAATAAACAGTAAATCCATCGGATATCGCATCTAAACAAGTGAATTTAACACAATAATCAGTTGCTAATCCCATGATATACAAATCAGTTATGTGCTTTGAGCGCAACCATTCCGTTAAGCCCGTGCTTTTCAAATGATCATTATCATAAAAAGCACTGTAACTATCGATGTTTTGATCACTTCCCTTTTTAAAGATTTTTGTTATTTTTTGAAAATGTAATGCAGGGTGAAATTCAGCGCCTTTGGAATTTTGTACACAATGCTCAGGCCATAAAGAAATAAAACTGGCATGGTTTTTGGGGTGCCAATCCTGTGTTGCAATAATTGTTTTAAAATACGGCATTAATTTATTGGCAACATCAATAACTTCATCTCCTTTTTCAACAGCTAAACTGCCGCCAGGACAAAAATCGTTTTGAAGGTCAACCAGTATAAGTGCTGTCATCATAATAAGTTCATCATACATGTTAATTAACGCATCAATTTACGTTTCAATTCTAACAAGCGTTCTTCTCTCTTAACAGAATAACCATCGCCTTTTGAGGCATTAAACTGTTTTACTTGCTCCAGGCAATATTGCCTTTTTTCATGCAGTGAAGGTTGTTCATTCAGTAATTGCCCCTTTCTAAAAATCGGTATTAATAAATCTTTAAAGTCAATACAATCAGGCACACCAAAATCTTCATGGTAAATAATATCACCTTTCCATTTATCTTTTTCGAACACTCTTCTTACTTGTAAAATACCTGGATCACTGGTTTTAATGTGATTTTCAGATATTTTTAATTTGTACTGCCAGGCATTGGTTTTTTTTATGGCGCCTAATTTATAAACCATGTCTAAAGCTGGTTGATCATACGATGTTGATAAGTGCGTGCCAACGCCCCATCCATCAATCGGTGCCTTCATTGACTTGAGTTCAATTAAACGATTTTCAGTAATATCGCCACTTACAAAAATTTTTGTTTCAAATAACCCTGCTTGATTTAATTTTTCGCGTGCTGCAATAGATAATGCACCTAAGTCACCAGAATCTAAGCGAATACCTTTAAGTAATCCACTTTTTTTACCCACCGCGATGGCATGATCAACGCCTTGCATTGTGTTATATGTATCCACCAATAAAACAAGGTTTTCTGGAATTAAACGTGCATAGGCTTCAAAAGCAGTTAATTCATCATCAAAACTCATCACCCAGCTATGCGCCATAGTCCCCACTACGGGAATATCAAAATATTTTCCAGCCAATACATTGGAAGTGGCATCAAAACCACCTAAATAGGCTGCTCTGCTCGCCGTTAATCCGCCATTGGGGCCCTGTGAACGACGCAATCCAAATTCGAATAATACATCATTGCCCGCCGTGGTTCGCATACGAGTGGCTGTTGTGGCTACAGCAGAGGAAAAATTAAGTGCGTTTATTAAAGGTGTTTCTAATAATTGACATAATATGATCGAGGCCTTAATTCGCAATAACGGTTCATTTCCAAAAACAATAGAACCTTCAGGCATCGCATCAATATCGCCCGTAAAACGCAGTGTTTTTAAGTAAGCTAAAAATTCATCAGAGAAAGTAGGATTTTTTATTGTTTTTAAATAAGCAATATCATCATCGGTAAAACGAAATTGATTTAAATAATCGATTACCGCTTGCAATCCGGAAGCAACAACATAATCACCCTGCTTGGGCATGCGCCGAAAAAATAAATGAAATACCGTTTCTTGATCATCTAAACCCAATTGCCAATAACCGTAGGCCATTGACAGCTGGTAAAAGTCAGTAAGAAGTGCAGAATTATCCATAAATTACCTAATAGATTTTTTCAGTGCCAGCAGAAAAAACAGGGCAATGATTAAATACAAGGGCAATAAAATCATCGCAAGATGATAATCATTCGTACTAAAGTACTCTACACCCCCCAACATTTTTCCGCGACCAAATATATCCAGCAATTTTCCGAGCAAAGGTTCTGTAAATGTACCAATTAAAGCATCACCCGTATTAATCAAGGCGATTACCGTTGCTGTCATCGCTAATGGATTAATATCTTTACCCACTGCAAAAACAAGCATAAACGCACCCGTACCTACACCAAAAAAAAACAAAAGTGTGCCTTCAACCCAGCGTGACATGTCACGAAAATAAAGTGCTGCGACCAAAGAAAAAAAAGAAAGCAATAATCCAAAGAGCAAAATACCAAATCGACTCTGAAGGCGATCAGAAATAAAACCCAATAAAGGTGCACCTAACGCCAGTCCCAAAAATGACATTGAAGTTAATAAAGCCGCATCTGGTTTTGATAAATGATAAGCTGTTTCCAAAAATGAGTCGCCCCATAAACCTGCAAAAACAGCCAAAGGTGAAAAAGCCAATCCGCTGTAAAACATTAAGTACCAATTAGGACGATACTTCAGGACTTCCATCATATCACGAAAATTTAAATTGGTTTCTATTTGAGTGGCGCCTGATAAATGTGAAGGATCACTTCGCACAACCAAATAAAATAAAATAGCCAAAGCAACACCAAATAGACCACAATAATATAAACTTGATTGCCAATCCCAATGAACAACCATTAATGCAAACGGTAATTGGCCACACATAGAACCCACCATTGCAGCAGTCGCTAATAAGCCGCTCACAAAAGCGAATTTCTCAGGTTTAAACCAAACAGCAGCAATTTTCATATAACTGACTGTAGCAAATGCAGCGCCCATACCGATTAACGATCGCGCGCAAGCAGCTTGCAAAAAAGTCGGCGCCTTTGAAAACCAAATCGCACCTAATGCACAGGCTAAAATAGCCAGTGATGTTAATAATCGCGCGCCTAGCTTATCTAAAAGAGGGCCTGCAAATAATTGTACGACTAAATACGCGTAAAAAAACATAGCCACTAAATTACCCAGCGATGCACCATCCAGGTGAAAACGAAGCATTAAGGTATGCGTAATAACGCTAGGTGATATTTGTAACACATATTTATAAAATAAAAACAATGCGCAAAAAGTAATAACAACCCAAGGGTAGCCTTTTGATTTAAATAATTTTGAATTCATGACATCACTCACGTAATAATAATAGTATTTTTTTAGGGGGATGTTTTGCATGATTTTTCTCCTACTTCAGCGTGCAAAACCAATGCGCTAAAGTAGGCAAATAACCACGACGACGCGAAGAATAACGGAAATACTTTTAACGCAGCGAACAGCGTGCTTGCAGATTTTTGCTTGTTCACTAAAACTGAGCATAGTAAGCAGATCTCGAAATGTAAATAACATGCGAAACTCTAGCATTTGAATACACTAAAATCAATTATTTTGCTGAGCCGAAGCGCCAGCTGGTACAGTTTTGCGGTATTTGACACATTTCGAATCACAAAATTCTTGATTACGTGATTGCAAACAAGGGGAGGAAGCATAACTGTGATAACAGCGATAACCCATCGTCTGTAAGTAATCGGCCGTATCAGGGTTGTTGGTATTGTGTTCTAGTTCGCGCGGATAGATATGGAATCCATAGCGCCCCGGTTTGACACATCGGTAAGAACCGGAGCGCAGCGCTTCACGCTGTATACAGTATGTTTTGGTATAACAGACCTCCTTCCATTTTAAACAGTTCTGGTATTCAGGAGATTCTTTATCTGGATTATTTAAAAACCCCAAAACAGGTGAGCTCATGGCGATTATTAGCCCGAAAACTGCGACAAACCTAATATTATTTTTCATTACCTAAATCCTTTTATGAATAAAATTTAATGTTACAATAGCTTTTTTCTAGATTCGGAATCAAGGAAATTACATGACAAAAGAGCAAAGTGCTGGATTAATGGGAATCATAGCAGGAAAATCCGCTATTTCGTTAGTTGGACATGAAGAAACAGGATTACATTACCGGGGTTATAATATTCACGATCTTGTAAAACACGCCACATTTGAAACGGTTGCTTATCTATTAATTTATGGTGAATTACCAACAGAAAAACAATTAGAAAATTACAGCCACACCTTAATTTCATTACGCGCCCTGCCAGAATCGTTAAAAAAGGTATTGGAATTAATGCCTGTTACCACACACCCAATGGATGTATTGCGAACGGCTTGTTCTTTTTTAGGAAATTGTGAACCCGAAACGAAAAATCACACTCAAATCACTATTGCCAATCGTTTAATTGCTTGTTTTCCTGGTGTTTTAATGTATTGGTTTCATTATCACCATAATCATAAAAAAATAAACACTGAATTAGACGACAAAACAACGGGCAGCTATTTTTTGCATTTATTACATGAAAAGAAACCTGATTCGTTGCAAGCACATGTAATTAATGTGTCATTAATTTTATACGCAGAACATGAATTTAATGCATCGACTTTTGCGGCACGTGTAACAGCAGCAACCCTATCTGACTTTTATTCCTGTATTTGCAGCGCCATCGGCACATTGCGCGGACCACTTCACGGTGGTGCAAATGAAGAAGCGCTAAAATTAATTTTACAATTTGCTTCTGTTGAAGCAGCAGAAGTGGGCATTAAGGAAATGTTGGCGCAAAAAAAATTAATCATGGGGTTTGGACACCGTGTTTACAAACACGGTGATCCACGCTCTGATATTATCAAGTTGGAATCAAAAAAATTAGCTGCGGCAACACAGGATAAAATAATTTACCCTGTTTCAGAAAAAATTGAGCAAATTATCATGCAAGAGAAAAAAATGTTTCCTAATTTAGATTTTTATAGTGCATCGGCATACCATTTTTGTGACATCCCTGTTGAACTATTTACACCAATTTTTGTCTTTGCGCGCACGGCTGGGTGGTCTGCGCATATCATGGAACAACGCGCAAATAATAAATTAATTCGTCCTTTGTCGGAATACAACGGGCCTGCACCGAGAGAATATCCCAATGACTAAATCCCCCCGCTTCGCGACCCCCTTTTTCAAAGGGGGGGACCAGCTATTTGACACAATTATTCAACAAATTACTGATTATGTTTGTGATTATAAAATTGAATCAGAAATAGCAGTCAATACGGCTTATTATGATTTATTAGACAGTTTAGCCTGCGCCCTCATGGCGTTAAAATTTCCAGCTTGCACAAAATTATTAGGGCCTGTTGTTCCGGGTGCTTCAATGAAAAACGGTGCGCGTGTTCCTGGTACAAACTTTGAATTGGATCCTGTTCAAGCAGCATTTAATATTGGCGCGTTAATTCGTTGGCTTGATTTTAATGATACTTTTTTGGCGGCAGAATGGGGGCATCCATCTGATAATTTGGGCGGCATTTTGGCTATTTGCGACTATTTAAATCGCTGTGAAAATAAAAAATTGTCTGTTAAAGATATTTTGCAGGCGATGATTAAAGCCCATGAAATTCAGGGCGTACTTGCATTAGACAATAGTTTTAATCGCGTTGGGCTAGACCATGTTATCTTAGTGAAAGTTGCGACTGCGGCCGTTGTCTCACATTTATTAGGTTGCACAAAAGATCAAATAAATAATGCTATTTCAAATGCCTTTGTCGATGGACAATCACTACGAACGTATCGACATGCACCCAATACAGGCTCACGAAAATCATGGGCAGCCGGAGACGCAACCGCGCGCGGCGTTCGTTTAGCATTAATGGCCCGTGCTGGTGAAATGGGCTACCCTTCTGTTTTAACCGCTAAAACATGGGGTTTTTATGATGTTTCATTTAAAGGAAATCCCTTTAGCTTGCAACGCCCTTTTGGAACTTACGTCATGGAGAATATTTTATTTAAAATTTCTTTTCCTGCAGAATTTCATGCGCAAACAGCCGTTGAATGTGCAATGCAATTACATCCTTTAGTAAAAGATAAATTAGATGACATTGAACGTATTGAAGTGCGCACACAAGAACCTGCGATACGCATTATCAGCAAAAAAGGCCCGTTAAACAATCCTGCTGATCGTGATCACTGTTTAGAATATATGATTGCAGTGCCTTTAATTTATGGTGAATTAACGGCGCAACATTATGAAGATAAAATTGCCGCTAATCCCAAAATTGATTTATTGCGCGAGAAAATACAGGTTATTGAAGATAAACAATTCAGTATTGATTATTTAGATCCAGAAAAAAGATCGATTGGGAATGCGATTAAGATTATTTTTAAGGGAGGGAAGATTTCTCCAGAAGTTTCCATCCAATACCCTGTCGGCCATAAACGCCGTCGCGCTGAGGGTATTCCTTTGTTAATTAATAAATTCAGAACAGCGGTTATCGATCATTATGCTGATCGACAAGCCAAAACAATTTTAGCGTTGTGTTTAGATCAGGAAAAATTAATGAGTATGGCGGGCAATGATTTTTTAAAAAATTTTTCAGTGAAGGAGACGCGATAAATCGCGTCTCTACAAAAAAGCTTACTGGCTGCTATAGGTACCTAAACAGGTAGCGCAACTAGCAGCAGCTTGCCCGCTGCAACCACCTGGTTCGCCAGAAGGATTGGGAGCAGATACTGAAAGTCCACCGGATGAAGCGGTGCATGTGATCACTTGATTTGGGATGCCTCTAAAAGTTCCGATACATGTCTGAGATGATCCATCAGCTGGCACCCAAAGAGTAGGATTAACAACACACGGATTTGCTCCACGCAATGTAATATAAGCGTTAACACAAGCTTGCGCTGGTTGACTTTGTGTACAAACTTTTGTAAAGGCGCAAGGCAGTGCATACTTAGACTTGACAGTTTCAAGTTCATCGACAACAGTCACATTATTTTTGCCTGAATCAAGTGTGCATATGTAATTTACTTTTGACATACACTGCATACCATCCTTACTTGATACCTTACCACTCCAGTTTGCGGAATTTGTACAATCAGCAGCAAGACTAACACCGGCCCACATCAAGCCGGCACCCACCAAAGCACACACAATATGTCTTTTCATGATCCTTCTCCATCGTTGAATTCAGTTATATACCGCTAAGTGTAGCTTATACTCCTAGGATTACAAATTTAAGCGCATTTAAGCGCAGCAGGCCTTGCCAACAAGCTGATTCTCCGCTATTCTTTGCGGCAAATTTGTCTTTATTTAGTTTAGGAAGTGACCATGAAAGCTGATATTCATCCAAAATACGAAGAAGTCGTTGTTACCTGTAGCTGCGGCCACACATTCAATACCCATTCAACTTATGGCAGAAAAGATCTGCATTTGGATGTTTGCTCTGCTTGTCATCCGTTTTACACAGGTCAGCAAAAATTAGTTGATACCTCAGGTCGCGTTGAGAAATTCAAACAAAAATACGCACGCAAAGAAAAAAAAGACGCCGCGTAGGACACGACTCAGAGCCCCGAGCGTCAGCGAGTGGAAGCGACGGAGCATGCACGTCCCTAGCATGAATCTCGAAAAAAATTATTTTCATCGCGAGGTTCGCACGTAGCCTCGCGGCCGCGTTTTTGAACTAAATATAATAACTGTCGATCACCCACCGTCGCATCACTCAACAACCTTCGCCATGCTCTCGCGCCCGGCTCACCTTGATATAATCCAATTAAATGCCGCGTCATGTGCCGCAGCGGCGTGCCGCTTGAATATTCTTTTAAAATATAGGGTAAATAATGGAAAATAATCTTTTCACGGGAAAGAGAAAATCCCCCCGACATTGCTGGCGCAATGTCGCCCCCCTTTTTCAAAGGGGGGAAATTTAGGAAATACGGATTAGAGCAAACAACTCTTCCTAGCATCACACCATCAACGAACTTCAAATGCGCTTCAATTGATTTTTTATCGGTGATCCCCCCGTTAATAATAATTTTTAATTGCGGAAAACATTTTTTCAATCGATAGACGCGATCATATTCAAGTGGCGGAATTTCACGATTTTCTTTTGGACTCAAACCTTTTAACCATGCTTTTCGTGCATGCATAATAAACGTTGTACAACCCGTCTCTGCAATCTTCCCAATCAATTCATGCAAAAAATCGTCACTATCACATTCGTCTACACCTAAACGCGTTTTAACGGTAATAGGAATAGCTGTACTGTCTTGCATCGCTTTAACACACTCCGCCACCAAATCAGGCTCTTTCATTAATGCAGCCCCAAAACAACCGCTTTGAACACGTTCACTTGGACAGCCTACATTAAGATTGATCTCATCATAGTGAAAGTCTGTCGCAAGCTTGCACGCTTCTGCAAGCTGAAATGGATTTGACCCACCCAATTGTAAAGCAATCGGATGTTCTTCATCAGAAAATCCTAGTAAGTAATTGATATCACCATGAATAATAGCCTGTGCTGTAACCATTTCAGTATATAAAACAGCTTGCTGCGATATGATCCTCAATAAATAGCGGAAGTGACGATCGGTATACGCCATCATGGGGGCAACACAAAGTGTGTGATCAAAAACTTTCATTAAGAGCGCAACCTCGGACTTTTTGCTATTAAATGCAAAGCATAAATAAAGAAAAGTACTGAACCCAATAATAAAACAAACAAGGCGAGATAAATATTGGCGTCGGTAATTCCCAACATAGTGTAACGAAATAAATCGACGATATACCAAACAGGATTTAGCATCGCCAACTTCCGCCAAAATGCAGAAAGCATACTAATAGAGAAAAACACACCACCCAAATACGTTAAGGGGGTTAACACAAAAGAGGGGACCCACGAAACATCATCAAACGTGCGTGCAAAAACGGCATTAATCAGACCTGCTGTTGCAAAAAATATCGATGTCATTAATATAATAAATACCATTAACACGGTGTGCGCAATGCTGATATGCGTAAATAACAGCGCGATACACAAAACAATCAAGCTGACAATAAACGCTCTAATAACAGCACCTGTGATAAATCCCAATAAAATAATAACGTTTGGCATGGGTGAAATTAATATTTCTTCAATACTACGCTGAAACTTCATGCCAAAAAAGGATGCGGATGCATGAATATAGCTATTCGTTATCACCGACATCATGATTAATCCGGGTACGATATATTGCATGTAGCTAAATCCTTGCAGCGGATGAATTTGCGAACCCACTAACTTTCCAAAAATTAAAAAATATAACGTCATGGTGATCGCTGCAGGCATAATCGTTTGTGGCCATATACGAAAGGTGCGGATGAGTTCTTTTATTATTAATGTCTGATAAGCGATCAAGATTTGTCGTGGCGTCATAATGTAATACTCGAGCTAAGTGCACGCAGGCTTCCGCCCGCGTTTCTGTGATGTTTTAATGTCTGATAAGCGATCAAGATTTGTCGTGGCGTCATAATGTAATACTCGAGCTAAGTGCACGCAGGCTTCCGCCCGCATGATGTTTTGATGTCATAGCTCACCCTTTTGCGTTAATCTCAAAAATAATTCCTCAAGACGATTTGCATGATTACGCATACTCCTTACATTAACTTTATGCGTATTTAAAAACATAAAAATCGCATTGAGATCTTGTGATTGATCACTCGCTACTTCAAGTGTTAATGAGTCCGTTTGTTTTATGATGAATCCATCGCAAAGCGGTAATTTACCTAACAAGGGTTCACGTAAATCAAAAATAAATGTTTCACTGTTTAGTAAACTCAATAATTGTCTTTTGGTGGTATCATGAATTATTTTTCCATTATTAATAATCGCAATACGGTCACATAAATTTTCTGCTTCCTCTAAATAATGCGTCGTTAAAATAATGGTTTTACCCGATTTGTTTAATTCGCGCAACAATACCCACATAGATCGACGAATTTCAACATCTACCCCCGCAGTAGGTTCATCTAAAATTAAAACTTTAGGCTCATGCATTAAAGCCCTGGCAATCATTAATCGCCGTTTCATGCCGCCTGATAAATTACGCGCAACTTCATTTCGTTTATCCCATAATTCTAACAATGATAAATATTTTTTTGCCCTAATTGCAGATTCTTTTCGGTTAATGCCGTAATATCCCGCTTGATTCATCACAATATGAATTATTTTTTCGAATATACCAAAATTAAATTCTTGTGGAACAATGCCAATTTGTGATTTTGCCAAGCTGGATTGTGTATCGAGATTGTAACCATTGATAAAGACGGTGCCGCTGGTTTTCTGTACGAGTGAATTAATAATGCCAATCGCTGTCGATTTACCCGCCCCATTGGGCCCAAGTAAGCCTATAAAATCACCCTGATTCACTTCAAGGTCAATACCCTTGAGCGCAACGATTTTATTAGCGTAGGTTTTTTTGAGTTGATGTAGTTTGAGCGCTAGCATAATGATTGCCGATGATTGTAGAAGCGTAATTTATTGCTTCTCTACAACCCAGCCTGATACCTTGTTGACTTCTTTTGGAAGCATCTTATTAAAAAAATCAACAAAGGGTTTATATTTAGGAGCGAATATCGAGTTTTTTGCCCAAGCTGCATTTTGAAGTGGCCCTGCTTGAATAATAACTAAAATAATCGTGTTAAATAAAAATCCGCGTGCTGTACCAAAAACAAGACCAAGCAGTCGATCAAAAAATCCAAAACCGGACATTTTGACAAGAGAAGTGATTATTTTTTGAATAATTACGCCAATTATTAATACCACAATAAAAATACAAATCGCCGACAACACATGCCGCGCTGTGTCATTCAAAATAACAGGCTTTAATATAACACTCAACGTAGGTGAAAATCGGAACGCTAAAAAAAAAGCAAAAAACCATGTTACCAATGAAATGACTTCACGAAAAAATCCACGAAATAGCCCAACAATAAGTGACAATAAAAGAATGCCAACAATAACAAAATCTAAACTGGTCCAGTTAGAAAAAAAACTCATATAAAGCTCCTAAGCGTTGTGCTTAACAATTCCATTTATTTTAAATTCAGCGCGTAAATGTTGTTGCATTCTTTCGGCGCGCAGTTTATTTTTTTCGGGGCCAACATAAACTGCCATGACTAATTTATGATTATGATTCATTTGATGTGCATATACATTTAAATGGTGTTCGCGTAATTTAGTTATCAAGTGTTTTGCATTAATTTTATCAGAAAAAACACCCAATTGAATGATCCATTTTCCGCGTGCCAACATTACCTTTTCATGTGGTTTACGTTCTTCGTGTTGCGCAACAAGTGGTTTTTTTGTTACTGGTTTCACCTGTGATTCTGCAACTAAAGGTGTTTTTGCTGTAGCGACTACTTGCGCATTTGCTGGCAGTGTATTTTGCGATGCCGGGATTACTGCTGTCGCCGCTGTGGCTACCATCGGTTGTTGCGTTGGACCTTCATTAGCCTGACCCGTTGTTAATGCTGTGGTTGGATTAGGAAAAGTTGCAGGCGTTGTTGTCGCCATTGGCTTAACTGGATTATTTTCCGCGGCAGTTGCTGCAGGTGTTTGTGCTGTTGATGTTGCTGCTACAGCATCAGGTACCACTGGCATATTAACACTGTGATTACTTGTATTGGCATTGGCTGCAGCTGCTGCATTCATTGCTGTCGTAGCGTTGCTGGTTACATTGTCATCTGCTGTGGTTGAATTACTTGTTTGAGCAAGGGATGTTACGGATGATGGTGGCGTAGGCATTGAATTTTGATTTTCTGTTAAGGTGTTAGCAGGCAAGGCAACCGCAGGTATTGCTGCTGAATTAGGAGAATGCAAGGCTAATGTCGGCTGCGCATTGTGAAACAAAAAAGACATGATAACAAATAACAACCCGATGATAACCAGTATGCCGATCAATCTTTGTTTTGTTCTTTCCTGCATTATTATATTCTCCTAAAAATTATTGCGAGGCTAAAGATCCTGTTCCTTACGCTCGAGGCCCTGAGATTGCATATAGTGTTTCGCCGCAGCCACTGTATAAAACGATCCAAAAATTAAAGCACGTTGGCAATCAGCATGCAATAAAGAATTCATTGCATCTGCAATCGAATCAAAAAGGTAACAGCATTGAATGCCCTTGGATTTTAAATATCGAACAATCTCACTCCCATCTGATCCGCGCTCACTGCATTCTGATAATAAACTACAAACATACCATGTATCCGTGCATGGCAACAATTCAGCCACCGTTTCACACATCGCTTTGTCTTTTAACATGCCGACAAGCGCAATCGTATGCTCAACAGCCGGCAACTGCTGAACTTGTTTTGCAAGCCATGCAGCTGCATGCGGATTATGCGCAACATCTAAAACGGCGGATAGGGGAGCGTCAATTAATTCAAATCGACCTGGCCAAACTGTGTTTTTTATACCATCAACAATATTTTTTTCAATGATGGGTAATTTGTTTTTTAATATTTCGACAGCCTGAATAGCGCTTGCAATATTTTGTGATTTTAAATGCGTTTTTGGTAAATTCACATAATTATAATTTTTGCCGTAGCATGAAAAAAATGTTTCATGCTGGGTTTGAGACGCGACAAATTGCGCCGCAATAAAAAAATCACGATTAATTTGAATTAATAGGCCATTTTTTTCGGCAACGGTATTGGCAATTGCATCAGGTGGATTTTCTTCACCACAAATAAGCGGTTTTCCTGCGCGTACAATAGACGCTTTTTCATAGGCAATTTCTTCTCTTGTTTCACCCAAATAGTCCATGTGATCTAACGCAATTGAGGTAACAACAGCAAGATCATTTTCAACAATATTGACAGCATCTAACCGTCCACCCAAACCCGCTTCTAAAATAATGACATCACAATTAGCCTGCTGAAATAAAAAAAGCGCCGCCAACGTGATAAATTCAAAAAAACTCATTAAGATATCTTTTCGTGCATTTTCAATTATTTCAAACGCGTAAATTAATTGTTCATCTGTAATATTTTTATTATGAATTCGAATGCGCTCGTTAAAATCCATTAAATGCGGGGAGGTGTAGAGCGCGGTTTTAAAACCTGCATCAACATAAATCGATTCCAATGTTTTAACACAAGAGCCTTTACCATTCGTACCAGCAACAGTAATAACAGGACAAGAAAAATGTCTTAAAGATAATTGATCGGCAATAATGCCAATGCGATCCAAACCAAAGTCCATTTTTTTATGATGAATTTGTTGGATGTGGGTGAACCAGTGATCAAGCGTCATAGAGAACTGATTTCCGATCCCAATTTTGAAAATAAACGGTAAACTGTTTCCCGCATTTCACGACGATCAACGATTTTATCAATCGCACCTTGCTGCATTAAAAATTCACTGCGCTGAAAGCCTTCGGGTAATGTTTGTCGAATGGTTTGTTCAATGACACGCGGGCCCGCAAATCCCATCAAAGCCTTTGGTTCAGCAATAATGATATCACCCAGCGTTGCCAAACTCGCTGACACACCACCCATTGTTGGGTCAGTTAATACTGAAATAAAAGGCAATTTTGCTTTTGCCAATTGCGTTAATGCCGTTGCTGTTTTCGCCATTTGAAAAAGTGAAAATAATCCTTCTTGCATGCGTGCACCGCCACTCGTTGCAAAGCAAATAAAAGGCAGGTGATATTGAATTGCTGTTTGCACAGCAAGCACAAATCGCTGACCAACAGCATAACTCATCGATCCACCGATAAAAGAAAATTCAAAAGCAGCAACAATCAATG
>MGXX01000076.1:6768-15336 GCA_001801515.1 Gammaproteobacteria bacterium RIFCSPHIGHO2_12_FULL_38_11 | reverse complement strand
TTTAATTTTCCCCGCATCACTACTAATGCTTCTGTTTCACCCGTCTCTTTTTGTGCGACACTTAAACGGTCTTTATATTTTTTTGAATCACGAAATTTTAATCGATCTTCCGGCATAATATCCGCACCCAATTCTTCACGATCCTCCGAATCAAGAAAAAAATCTAAGCGTTGACGCGCAGTAATGCGCATGTGATGCTGGCACTTAGGACAAACAAATAAATGGCGCTCTAATTCGGCGCGGTATAAAACCGCTTCGCAGACAGCACATTTACTCCAAATACCTTCTGGAACACCTTTTTTTATTGAAGAGATTGCAATTTTTGGAAGTAATCGTTTGAACCAGCTCATAAGATCTCTACCTGTTTATTTGAAGGCAATAATAGCAGAGTTTAAGTCAAAAAAAATGGCCCTTTGGGCAGTTTCGGTAGACTAAAGTGATCTGGGTAATCGATTTTGACCAAATACAAGCCATTTGGCGCGCTGGTGATCCCTGCTTTTTTTCGATCGCAGCTTTTCAGCACGTCCAATGCCCATTCTACAGGTTTATCACCTTCACCAATTTCAAGCAAAACACCCACAATATTGCGCACCATATGCAATAAAAAAGCATTCGCTGTCACTTCAACAATCACCAATTGTCCCTGTCTTTTGACAGAAAGCGCATGAATATTTCGCACAGCGTGTTGTGCCTGACAACCCGATCCTCGAAACGCACTGAAATCATGCTCACCCAAAAGGTGATGCGCTGCCAATTGCATGCGTTTGGCATCAAGCGGCTTAAAATACCAACTGACTGCCTTGTGAAAAATACCCGGTCGCACAGGCTGATTACATAAAATGTAACGATACGTGCGCTTCTGAGCTGAAAATCGCGCATGAAAATCAATCGTAACAGGTTGTGCCCATAAAACAGAAATATCTGCAGGCAGATTGCTATTAGCCCCAAATACCCACGAACGTTCTGTTCGTTGTGCTTCCGTATCAAAATGCACAATTTGTGCTGTCGCGTGAACACCAGCGTCTGTGCGGCCTGCGCAAATAACGGTTATTGAATGATTCGCAACACGCGATAGCGCATGTTCGAGTGTTTGTTGCACGGAACTGACTTCTTCTTGATGTTGCCAGCCGTGATAACGAGAGCCGTCATAACAGACACAAAGTGCAATGCGAATCATGTCGTTCAACTATGGGTGTTTCTATTAATCTTGTGCATTAAAGCTTCCGCAATCATTTTTTGCTCTTCATTTCCTTTTTGAATCACAATTTTTAATTCCATTTTAGCATCAGTATGATTTCCCATCGCGATATACGAACGCGCCAAATCTAATTTGGCAGGAATCGCTTCATCTGTCCCCATAAAATCATATTCACTTTTTTCATGACCATGATTAATTTTCACCACAGATTGATTGCGACGCATTAATAAGCGCCCCATCAACATGCCCATCAATAATAATGAGATACCCGCAAATATCAGTGTCAACGTGTCATCAGCATTAAATGAAAAATTGCTCAACAGTGATTTTTTTGCATCAGCATGTTGCATTTGCTGTTCTTGTAAAACAGCAATGTTTTGATTGATGGTGAAAATCGCACGACCAATGGCATGATTACTGTCTTCCAAATTTTGTAAGCGTTGATCAACTGTTTCTTGCTCCGTTGGTGAAGCTTGAACAGCAGCAACAGGTGCACTCAGGTTTGAATTAATAACAGCGGCGCCACTGTTTACGTCTGACGGCGGGGCTGCCACAACGGGTTGCGCAGCAGGCACAACAGGTGCTGTGGTTGGGGCAGGATTAGCCGTATATGAAACAGAATGATAAGCCTGCGTTGTTGCTGGCGCTGCTGAAAAAGGCGCAGCATTTGCAAACAAAGGCACTAAAAATAAAGTAAGCAAAGCCAATGACGGTGATATTTTTTTCATGCTAGAATCCTCCTAGTAGTATTAAACATATCAAATTCTATTGCATATTACCCAAATTCACCAGGAATTCTAAAGAGGACGAGCCCATGACAGAAAAGCCAGCAAAGAATTTGTTTGTTAAAATTGCGATGCTCTGCATTCTTGGCTTATTAATTGCCGGCACGATTATTTTCTATTTCATCAGGCCGATCATCATTAGAGATCATTTACCAAAACCCATCAGCATTGATACAACCAACCAACCAACACTCGGCAAATCGCATGTAAAAATTCATTTAGTGGCTTTTGAAGATTTAAAATGCAGCAATTGTGCGCGATTCAACGTTGAAATTTTTCCTTACATTAAAAAACAATTAATTGATACCGGCATTGCCAATTACACCATGATCAATTTAGCATTTGTACCCGGGTCAATGCCTGCAGCGAATGCAGCGCGTTGTGTCTATGCACAAAATAAAAAATTATTTTTCGATTTTACCGAATATCTTTTCCAAAATCAGCCACCCGAAAATCAAGACTGGGCAACCATCCCCGCATTAATGATTGATGCTGGTAAAATTAAAGGTATTAACACGGACCAGTTAGCACAATGTATGATTAACAATTCCTACGAAGCCTTTATTCAAAATAACTTGAAAATAGCGATGAAAGCGATGGGACAAGAAGTTCAAACACCCGCGCTTTATATTAATGGCATTAAAGTAGACCCACTGACAAAAAAACAAATTAATATTATTATTGGGGCAATTAAATAATGTTTTTCAAACAATATGGATTGTTCCTTGCATGGCTAGTCGCCTTAATGGCGACAGTTTCTACTTTATTTATCGGTGAAGTTTTGCATTGGCCAATATGTGTTTTATGCTGGTATCAACGTATTGCTATTTATCCTTTGGTTATTTTATTGGGGATTGCTGCATTTAAAAATGAAAAAATAATTATCCCCTATGCACTGCCTTTTCCTGTTATTGGATTTTTCTTTGCCCTATATCAATATTGTGAACAAATGATTCCTGGTTTTTCACCTATTAACTTTTGTACACAAACTTTTCCCTGCAACACAATACACCTTAAATTACTGGGTTTTATTACACTGCCGTTTTTGAGTGCGGTATGTTGCGTGGTGATTTTTGGATTGTTAAAATTGTGCACGAAATAAGTCCCGCAACCGGCATCTGCACAGTGATGTTATAGGTTCAGTAAAATCAACACAATCAACGGCACCATCATCATCAACGCATTATCATCAATCCATTTTAACGAAGGCCATTCAGCGGCAACCGATATTGGTGCAATTACTAACCCAATCCACATTGGAAAATGATAAACCCATGCGCATGTCATCCAAATAATGAGTGCTAAAATAATGCCGCAGATAACAGTCAATATCTGATTTACATGAAATGATCGCATTTCACCCAGCAAAGGATCAACTAGCGCACATGTCGCAACAATTGCAATAGAAAAAGGGGCTGATGGCGATAAAATGAAAACAACTCCCAGTGATAACATCGTCCATGCAAAAGCAGAAATATGCCTTGCTTCATGCAAGCGTTGTCCAAATAAAACAAGGCGCATGCGTAGGCGTAATTTCTCTAACAAAAAAATAAAAAAAATAAAAGCCAGAATAATTAAATGTAAAATTTTAGGTGTGGCAAAATTAATCAAGAAATAATAATAGATAAAAGGAGTGAAAATCATGCAGATGTGAAACAAACGTCTGGCGAGATGGGCGGAAAGCCCACCCTGTGTTATGTGTTTCATTGATTTTCCCACACATTTGAGACGCGATAAATCGCTAACGCATCAAACGTTTTAAACGCTTCGAATTAGGATAACTCGCTTGAAATATTTTCAAGGTATTATCAGCCATCTCTGTCATACCCAATTTGCGATACGATTTCACCATAATCGTCAACGCTGGAATGACCCATGGTGAGCGGTTGTAATGCACAACCACATCACTTGCGCGATTAGCTGCTGCCACATATGCTTTTTTATCATAATAGAAAGTCGCAATACCAATTTCTTTTTCAGCAAACAAATTGCGAATATAACGCATGCGGGCAATTGCATCAGGAACGTAATGGCTGGTTGGAAAACCAGTAACAAGTTCATTAAACGACAAATAAGCGCTTTTTAAATTAGTTAAATCACGCGGTGCAGGATTAACACCCACCCTACGTTGTATCCATGAAAATCCTTGTTTAAAGGCAATTATTCCTTTCATGTAATAGGCATAATCTGAATAATTTCCACGGGGGTATAATCGCAAATAACGATCAGCTGCTGCCAAAGCCGCATCGGCATCATCGTTTTCATAGTACGCATAAACCAAATTAATCAATCCATCTTCTGCATAGGCACCAAAGGGATAAAGCGCATTCAAAGCCTCTAGTTTTTTAATGGCGCGATTAGGGTGATCTGCAAGCAAATCTTTTTTGGAAGAATGATACAAATCAGAAGCAGTTTGATCCTGATATTTAGCATAAGAATCGTGAAGTTCATTACTCGAACAAGCGGATAACAAGGCGAAAGAACATGCCAGGAGTAACGGTACTATTTTTTTCATTTAAATCTCAACTTATGATCAATGGGTTTATTAGTGAAGCATTATATAGTTTAGATTTCAGATAAGAAAGTGTTATCCTATCGAACTTATGAAATCAATCAGCCTACAACATATTATTCCAGAAGCACTGGCCAATCATCGCTTAGATGTTGTGCTATCACAATTATTTCCAGACTATTCACGCAGCCAAATACAACATTGGATCAAAGCCGGTTCAGTGCTTGTCGATTCCAAAATTATTCAAAAACCACGTCACGCAGTACTGACAGGGCAAAACATACAAATTGACGTAGAATTGCCTGAACAAACAGAATGCAAAGCACAAGCCATTCCGTTAGATATCATTTATGAAGATGAATCATTAATTGTCATTAATAAATCCGTGGGATTGATTGTGCACCCAGGTGCTGGCAATCCTGATAACACACTCGTTAATGCCCTGCTTCACTACGCACCTGAATTATCCCTTATTCCACGTGCGGGTGTGATTCATCGCTTAGATAAAGATACCTCAGGATTATTAGTCATTGCGCGGACATTGCCCGTGCACAATCGCTTAATAAAAGATATGCAAGCACGAAAAATTCATCGCGAATACCGTGCTATTGTGCAAGGTCGTATGATTTCAGGCGGAACGGTGGATATGCCAATGGCGCGTCATCCAAACAATCGCTTAAAAATGGCTGTTGTGAATAGTGGAAAAGAGGCTGTCACGCATTATCGTGTACTTGAACGTTTTGCAGAGCACACTTTGTTAAATGTACAATTAGAAACGGGTCGCACACATCAAATTCGCGTGCATTTAGCGCATATTAAATATCCGATCGTCGGTGATGCCACTTATGCAAGACAACGTCAATTCCCCAAACTTTCTCAAGATGCGCAAAATGCCTTGCGAAAATTTAATCATCAAGCGTTGCATGCCTACCGATTGGCGCTCACCCATCCCAGCACAAAAAAACCCATCGAATGGATTGCGCCTATTCCTGATGATATCGAAAAATTACTGAGTATTTTACGAGAATAAGCACAACTACGTATATAATATTTAATCCCAACTCGCTATAATCTCGTCTCAACTTTTAATTGAGCGATTAATGGAGTTTATTCGAAGCCAATGGAAACGAGAGCGCCAGCGACCGTGAAACTCAGGCGTTCTATATATTTGTTTAAGGCAAGATTCTATCAATCGTTAAAGCAAATTTGCAAAAAATTATATACTGCACGTTTGGGTTTCGCAGTCGCTTGCGCTCTTGCTTCCATTGGCACTGCTAAATATTACTGTAAGAATTGAGAATGGCGTTAATTTATGACAATCTTATTTGAAAAAAAGAAAATAATTATTATCTCAATAGTAATTATCTTAATCATTACATCAATTATATTTTTCGTTCATAAAACCAAAAAACCATCCGTTCTAACAAAAATCCCATCTGCTCCCGTCCAAGTTTCAAAACCAATACAAAAATCAATACCGAAAACAATATCAACGACCGGTAATTTAATCGCCGATAAAAGCACCATCATCACGCCACGCGCGAGTGGTTACATTAAATCAATTCATTTTCACGAAGGAGAAACAGTAAAATCAGGGCAAATATTATTTCAACTTGATTCTCAAACACAAAAAAATGTACTTTTATCTGCAAAAGCAGCCGAAAATTTAAGTCAATTACAGTTTAATCGCGATAAAAAATTTCTTAAAAAAGGCTTTATCACACAAGATACTTATTACGCTGCCCAAGTAACATTAAAACAAAATCAAGCAGCGCTAGAAACCGCACAAATTAATCTTGATCAGCGCACAATTACAGCCCCTTTTAATGGGTCAATTGGCGCAATATCCGTCAGCGTTGGCGACTATGTTAATCCTGGAAATACACTCACCACCCTCGTTGATAATTTACACTTGCGCGCTGAATACGCCTTACCTGTTAAAGAATTAAATCAATTGCACCTCAATCAAATTGTTTTCATCACCGACAGCACGAAAAAAAATAAAATCAGCGCGATGGTTTCTTATATTTCGCCTTCAGTTGACCAAGCATCTCAAACTATTTCTGTGCATGCACGCGTTAACAATAAATTACAATTATTTAAACCCGATGAATATGTCACTGTGACGCAAATGCTAGGTATACAAAAAAACGCTTTGTTAGTACCGGAACAAAGCGTATTGGCATCAATTAATGGCTACGCTGTTTTTACTGTGAAAAATAATAAGGCCATTCGCACACCCGTAAAAATCGGCAATCGCCTTAATGGGAATGTCATTATTTTATCCGGATTAAAGCTGACGGACGACGTCATTGTTACGGGTGAAAATGAAGTGAAAAATGGGCAAGCAGTGATATTTTAACGATCGAAAACAGCGTAATATCGCACTATAACAGTGAGACATGATGAAACTCCCCACATTTTGTATACAACGCCCTGTCTTTGCAACGGTCATGAGTTTGATATTAATAATGATCGGCATCATGGGTTTTCAAAAATTGGAAACGCGTTTTTTGCCACGATTTGCACTGAATCGTGTGACAATTTCAACTGGTTACGCGGGTGCCAGTGCCAATTTAGTTGAAACGAGTATCACCACGCCACTTGAAAAAGCCATTAGCGGAATTGATGGAATTGATTATGTGACCTCCGACAGCAGTCAGGGATCAAGCTACATCAAAATTATTTTAGATCCCGATACGAATATTTATGACATAACAAATAAAATTCGCAATCAAGTTGCAATGGATTCTGGCGAATTACCGAGCAGTGTACTACCCCCTGTCGTCCAAACCGGTCACGCAACAATGGATTTAATGGATATTGGATTTAGCATTCAAAATGGTCGACTTAAGGATTTGCGTGATTATCTAGACCGCTACGTCATTGATCGCATCACACAATTACCTGGTATTTCAGCCGTGCAAACGTATGGCGCGGAAAAATACGCAATGCGAATTACACTACATCCCAATCAAATGACCGCAAGAAATATTAATGTGGGTGATATAGAACAGGCGATTAACAATAATAATTTACAATTACCTGCCGGCTATATTAAATCCAACACAATGGATTTTCCGATTACCGCAAAAACTGCGCTAAACACAGTCGATCAGTTCAGAAATATTGTTATCAAAAATAATAAAGGCAGGTTAATTTATTTAAAAGATATTGCCACTGTTAAGCTCGGTAATGACACCGCCTTAAAATCCATTGTCAAAGTAAATGGTAAGCCCGCTATTTTACTGTCTGTTTTTAATACCGACGAAGCCAACCCGATTATAGAAGCAAAAAAATTACGCACTTTACTTTCCAAGGTTGGCAGCCAGTTACCTGCTAACATTCACTATGCCATTACCTTCGACAGTTCAAAATTCATGAGTGCCAGTATTGCTGAAGTCTATAAAACAATTGGTATTTCCATTGCTTTTGTATCTTTAATTATATTTTTTTCGCTTGGAAAATTTCGTTCAGCCCTGATTCCGATTGTGACCATTCCCATTTGTATTTTGGCTACTATGGGGTTTATGTATTTCGCTGGGTTTAGCATCAATATTATTACCTTACTTGCAATTGTATTATCAATTGGTTTAGTCGTTGATGACGCCATTGTTGTTTTAGAAAATATTCATCGTCATATGGAAAATGAATCAAAGAATGTTGCTATTGATTTTCCACTCGCTGACGCTCGGAGCTCTGAATCACGCATGCAAGCATCCATTAAAGGCAGCCAAGAAATTGCAACGCCCGTTATCGCCATGACACTGACACTCGCCGCTGTGTATGCACCCATTGGTTTAATTAAGGGTGTCGTGGCCCATATTTTCGCCTCATTTGCATTTACTTTGGCTATTGCCGTATTTGTGTCAGGATTTATTGCACTTACATTAACACCCATGATGTGTTCTAAATTTTTAACTACCCATACAAATACGCCATTAACAATTAAAATCGAAAGGTTTTTTTCAAGCTTAACAAAATCTTATAAACGCTTATTATCTCGTATTTTATCACACCGCTTTAAAATTATTCTCATCACCCTTATTTTAGCCGTTAGTGGATTTATGTTG
>MGXX01000076.1:627-6762 GCA_001801515.1 Gammaproteobacteria bacterium RIFCSPHIGHO2_12_FULL_38_11 | reverse complement strand
ACATTGCAAAAAACATTTTTGCCAGCCGAAGACATGGGGTTTTTAGTCACATCATTAAGCTCGCCACCCGGTAACAACGATCAATATTCTGAAATTCAATTACAACAATTAAATGATTTGCTATTACAACACCATGCTATTAAAAATAATGTCACCATGTCGTTTGAACAATCTGATCATAATATGATTTTTTCAACGTTAAAAGATTACCATCAGCGAAATCAATCGGCCACACAAATTGCCCTGTCGGTTAACAAACAAATTAGAAAAATTTCTGGTTTAAATGCGGTTGCATTTCCACCTTCATTTGGCGGCTCCACTCAAAATGAAATTTCGTTTTATATTATGGCCTCTAAAAATTATAATGATTTATATAAAATCTCCAATGCCTTAATTAAAAAATTAAGCGCTTATCCAGGATTAGTAAATTTGCAATCCAATTTAAAATTCGATAACCAACAATATAATTTAACCGTCAATCGACAATTGGCTGATCAATTGCAGGTGAATGTTCGTGATATCGATACAACACTATCGAGCTTATTGGGTGGGGTTACCGTCTCTACTTTTAATTTAAATGGCGAAACCTATGATGTCGACATGCAAGCTGCAAAACCTTATTTGCAAAGCGTACAAGCGATACAACAATTTACTGTTCCCAGCGCAACAGGGCAATTGGTTCCGCTCGCTAATTTAATTACCATGACACCTGTTCCGATGCAAACAGATTTATTTCATTACAATCGGTTGCGTGCTGCAGAAATTTCAGGAGAGTTAGGCCCTGACTATCCATTAGGAAAAGTAGTGAGTTATTTACAAACAGCATTGCCTTCAATGTTACCCAGTGACGTAAAATATGCTTTTACTGGGCAAGCGCGACGCATTGTGTCTTCGGCAAATTCGATGGGAATAATTTTCTTATTGGCTTTTGTCTTTATTTATTTGGTATTAAGCGCACAATTTGAAAGTTTCATTGATCCCTTCATTATTTTATTGGCAGTGCCATTAAGTATTATCGGCGCATTGGTTGCTTTAAAAATAATAGGGGGATCCATTAATCTTTATACAATGATTGGTTTGATCACGCTTGTCGGTTTAATTGCTAAGCACGGCATATTAATCACGCAGTTTGCAAATAGTCTACAAAAAACAGGGGTGAATGCGCATGATGCATTGATCAATGCGGCAAGTATTCGATTACGCCCTATTTTAATGACAACCGCTGCGATGATTTTTGGTGCCCTGCCCTTAATTTTTGCAACGGGCGCAAGTGAAAACAGCCGCACACAAGTCGGCACTATTTTTGTAGGTGGTTTAATTTGCGGGACTTTCTTCTCGCTCATTCTCGTGCCGATTGCATATAGTTATTTTAATCAGTTGAAAAAATATATTAAGGAACATGTACGAAATAACTTGGACAATTGATCGTCCAAGATGGCGTGAGATTTAAATGTTTCGATTGAGAAAATGTGAAGGAATGCTTATTGCATTTCGAACATTTTCGAATGAGAAACATTTAAAGATCGCGTCATATTGGATGATCAATTGTCCAAGTTATTTCGTACATGTTCCTAAGCAGCGCTTTTATGTTCTTTAATCCATTCCTTAAGCGCTTCATCCATTTTGGTTTGCCAACCTTCACCGGTTGATTTGAAATAATGGACCACCTCAGGACTGTAACGCAGCGTAATAGATATTTTAGTCGCTTTTTTCTGCGGACCACGTTGCCCTACTTTGCGCTCACAAATGGCTTTCCATAAATCGGGGGGTAATACTTCACTTGCAGGGCGCATTAAACGGAAATCTGCAGCTGTCAGCTCTCTGACTTCACCATCTTTGTTGGTTAGCGGCTTCCTCTTGGAAGATCGAGCTGCTTTGAAACTCTTTGATTTTTTTTTCATATTGTTTTATCTCTCGAGCATTTGCTTTTCGAAAACTAATTATTCTTATATCATCACCAATAGGCGTAAAACACAATACATGCAATCGTTCGCCTAAAAAACCCGTTGTAACTAAACGCTGCTCAGGATAAGCGAAACGCCTATCTTCGAAAGTTACCGCAGTTCCCCAATCAAAATCAGCCGCTCGATCAAACGACAAATTCCTATCCCGCACATTTTTATCAGACTTCTTTGAATCAAAAGTAATTTTCATATTTGATTGTAGTTACATAAAGATAGGTTGTCAATATCGAAATTATATGAGAAGTATCTGGAAAGTTATATTCGGGGAATGTGAAAAAAACACAAATTTATTTCTTGATATTTTAGAAAATGATATGACGTATTTCACGCTTGTTGGTTTAAAATAAACGAATTATATTCCCTAACGCCATTCTCAACTTTTAATTGTGTAGTTGATTCGAAGTCAATGGAAGCGAGAGCGCTAGCGACCGCGAAACTTGCATGCACAGTGGTGCTGTATCTCATCAGGGGTTTGTTCGTATTTGTTCGATCATAAAAAACGTTATTGAACGCGCAAGTTTCGCGGTCGCTAGCGCTCTCGCTTCCATTGACACTGTTAAAGATTATTGTAAAATTTAAAAATGGTGTTAATTTCTATTCCTGTATCAATTCACTAGCACGCCGAACCTGCGAAATCCAGCGCCAATAAATAATCACAGCGCCAATAAATAATCCAATATTGCCGCCCACTTTAAATCCGATCACATTCATATGAAGCGGAAACGCAAATAAATAGCCCAACGGAATAACCAAACACCACATCACCAATAAACCAATTTTCATCGGAAATTGTGTATCAAATAATCCGCGAAGCGATCCTGACATCACATCACGCATACTTGATAAAATCAGCGTAAAGGTCATGATAATAAATAAAATGCGAATTAAATGCATAATTTCATTATTTTTCGCAAGGTGAATATTAATATAAAATGAAGCAAAAAAATCAGGAAAAAATATAAACCCAATGCCAAATGTTGCCACCAAGCCCAAAGAAGAAAGCAAACTCGCATTCGTAATCGCATTTAAGTTAAAATATTCTTTTGCACCCACCGCCTGACTTACCAAAATTCCCGCCGCTTCTGACATCGCAAAAATAGGCACCACAATTAAAAACATCCACTGTTGTGTAACCTGCACAGCCGCTAACGCATTAGCCCCCAACCACCCCACCATCATTGTCACCACAAAAAAAGCACTTAATTCACCGCCAAATTGCACACTCATCGGCCAACCTATTTTGAGAATTTGTCTAAGATAAATTAAACCTTTATGAGAACGTGATTTAAATAAATCGAATTTTTTGAAATCGTGCATCATATAACAGCAAATTAATAATAACATAAAATCAAACCACGCTTGAATGGCAAAGGTTAAGCCCAAGCCAGTCACACCCAAAGCAGGTAAGCCCCATTTTCCAAAAATTAAACCATAAGCAATAGGCACACCAATTAACAAACTCAAGGCATTTAAAATAATCACCAATCGTTGTTTTAAAATGCCGTAACAAAATTGTTCTAAACAAGATTGCAATAAAATGGGAATCACACCCCACATTAAGGCATGAAAATATTGATTTACATAAACAAGCATTTCAGGGGGTTCATTAAACAAACGTAGAAAATCAGCAGCGTACCAAAAAAATACGAGCATGATGATGCTCAATACAAATGATAGAAAAAAACCTTGCTGAACCAAAGCACCAATTTCGTCATATTTCTTCGCGCCAAAAGATTGCCCAACAATAAAACTCAATGAAAAAACAATCGAAATAAAAATTAATAATATTGCTGATAGTGTTGCATTAATTAATGCACAGGAAGCCAGTACTTCTCGCCCTAAATGTGCCAACATCATCGTTCCAATAAAACCACTGGCCATTTGCAGAAATCGCGAACCTGCCATTGGTAGGGATAATTTAAAAACGCGTTGAATTTGAGAGGTGGGAAGTGGCATGAAAAACCCCGTTACTGGCTGTAAAATCACGATGAGAATAACAGGCGATGCAAATATGAGCAATACCGTGTTTTTACAGAGTCGCGCCGTGAACCGCTGATTATATCGCCCTGTTCTCGACAGTAAATCATTTATATTGACATTATAAGATATAAATCCTATCATTATAAATGACAGGAGAAGCCTATGTTTGATAAACAACTGCTAAAAAGTCTCGTATTAGAACAAAAAAAAGCATTGATGGCGGAAGAAGTTGGGATAGAACGAGACAAATACACTGAACTCATGGCGCACTTGCCGATACCCCATGCGCTGGTGGTTGCGGGTCTGCGGCGCGCTGGAAAATCAACCCTTTTGCTACAGCTTATCAAGAACGAATACGGTGGGGACGTTTATTATTTTAACCTTGAAGATGAACGCTTGGTTGGTTTTGACGTTCAAGATTTTAGTGTGTTATATGAAGTCATGTTAGAGCTTTATGGTGAGCGATCAATATTTTTTTTGGATGAGGTCCAAAATATTCCTGAGTGGGAACGTTTTGTGCGTCGTCTGCAAAATGAAAAAATGAAATTTATTATTACAGGCTCAAATGCTTCTTTGCTCAGCAAAGAGCTGGGCACTAAGTTAACAGGCCGTTATATCCAAATCGAATTATTGCCTTATTCATTTAAAGAATTTTTGCATTACCATAAAATTAAGTACGGCGAAAATAGTTTTTTGATGACGAGTGAGCGGGCGTTACTCAAAAAACAATTTAATGATTATATGGAATTGGGTGGTATACCAGAATATGTAACTTATCGATTATCCCATATTTTGACAACACTGTACGAAAACATAATATACAAAGACATTATTGTCCGTTATGAAATTCACGCTGTTCGTGCGCTACGTGAATTGGCGCTATATTTAATGAGTAATATTGGCACGCTGATTTCTTATACTAAGCTCAAAAATTCATTAAACTTGGGCAGCGTCAATACGGTTAAAAATTATTTATATTACCTGGAAAATTCTTATTTGATTTTTACGGTTGATAGCTATGCTTATTCCATTTTGCAGCGAACCATTTCACAAAAAAAAATTTATGCTATTGATACGGGTTTGGTAAATGCGATGAGCATTCAATTTAGTCGAAATACCGGAAAATATCTCGAAAATATGGTTTTTTTGGAATTGCGTCGTCGCTATGAGTCTGTTTTTTATTATCGAACAGAAAACAATCTCGAAGTTGATTTTATCATTCAGGAAAATAAAAAAAATGTATTACTGATTCAAGTTTGCGAATCATTGACGAATGAAAAAACACGTAAGCGTGAATTGACAGCGCTCACGGTTGCAATGAATGAGTTGAAACTGACAGAAGGATTGATTTTAACGTTAGATGAAACTGAAACAATTGCACTTTCTCAACATCAGACTGTGATGGTGATGCCGGTGTATCAGTGGTTATTAAGGTGATATGTGTGCATTCACTCAGGCAAGCAGTTTGCATGTTTTTAGTAAAAAAAACGAGGTCAGAATATCAATCAAGCCCTGTATTGGCAATAGAGGGTTTTATCGCAGGAAAAATTAAGAAGCGAATTATTTTTAGAATTTTTTCTAACGCGCTAATTAACTGGCTTTTATTAAATCCATAGCGTGATTGCAGCACCCAAATTATTTCGCAAAGCACAATAACGCTAACAAATACTGAAATTTGATTTTCAATTAATTTAACTGCTTTGCGTGTTTGAATTTGATCGTCAGCAATAAGAATTCGGACTAAAACATTGGTGTCCACCCCGTTCATTTATATTCCCGTCGCAAGAATCGGCAGGTATAATTCTAGTGAAATAGCCAGCCGGATATCACCGCTACTGATTGTAATAGCTCCCCTGTCATTAATTTAAACGATAATTTTAGCGCTCGTGATTACCTTCTTTGAAAAATAGTGGTATCTACACAAAAGTTTTTGCTCCACCCATGAAGGCGACAGAGCAAGCGCTTGAATTTTACAACACACTAGCCTCAGAACCCCGAGCGTTGAGCTCCTGGAAGCTACGAAGCAGGCACCTGAATTTCGGAATGTGTTTGCAACTAGAGTACTATGAAATCAAATCCGGAATCGGCATATTCCACGTATTTTTAAAATCATCAAACCATTTTTCATAATGGCATGCAATTTTACAGCCTTGTTGATTCACAACATAATCCATTAAAAAATAAAACCTCG
>MGXX01000076.1:0-584 GCA_001801515.1 Gammaproteobacteria bacterium RIFCSPHIGHO2_12_FULL_38_11 | reverse complement strand
TCACAAACAGAAATAATTGTTTGCATGACATTTATTCGCTGCTTCGTATTCATTATAAATGGTTCATAGGCTAAATTATTTTTCATTTTTTCAAAACGACTTTTATCTGGCTTGATTCGTGGCGTTCCATAAATATTATTTTTTCTGCGATCAACACTTCCGCGCTCGTCGAAATACAACCAATTTCCATAAGTTACAAACGTAATGAAATAAGCGTATTGGGTGCCAGTTTTATGAGGGTCAATTATTTGCATTTGCGTAAGATATCAAATGCAAAAAAAATTTAGTACCGTAGTTTGCAAAATAAATTCTGCTCAGAGCTCCGAGCGTTGCTCCTGGAAGCAACAGAGCGTTAAGTGACAACTTCACAAAAAACTTTTGCAATTGCAACGTCTAATCGAACTTCATTTTCGTGCTTCGTAGCTTCCACTCGCTAACGCTCGGGGTTCTGAGGCGGGTGTGTTATAAAATTCAAATGCCTGCTTCGTAGCTTCCAGGAGCTCAACGCTCGGGGTTCTGAGGCGGGTGTGTTATAAAATTCAAATGCCTGCTTCGTAGCTTCCAGGAGCTCAACGCTCGGGGTT